>NZ_JBWKZA010000011.1:0-196192 GCF_059424045.1 Pseudomonas sp. GW456-L12 | reverse complement strand
ACCCTGAACCCCATTCGACCACGACATCCACCATGGCAATACTGGAGGCCAAATCTGCTTCGATCCTTTCCTACGAATCTCGCTGTGGCTGATCGGCTAGCCCAGATAGACCCGGCAGCCAATCCCTTCATCAACATCTGGTACGTCGACAAGTTTGAGAGCTACGCAGAGTTTGTGCTCAACCCGCCAAAAGCTTGGACTGTGTCCGGCAAACAGGCTCGCTTCGTGCAGGAACCCGACGTCGCATTTGAGGGCTGGTCTTTAAACCCAATCTGGCGCCCGTTCCTTGATTCCAGATCAATTGGTGATGACGGCGAAATCGAGAAAAATGTCTAGAAGCGAGAGATTCGCTGCGCGACGCAGTTTTTGGATTTTTACCTCAAGGATACTTCAGCCTCACGTGAGAACGTTGCCGCGCAGCCCCTTGCTAATCTTGCTTTTAAGCAACCCAAGGCAATCGGTTTTTTGACCGATGCTGAGCTGGAATGGGTCTTAAAGTCGCTGCCGAATTTAATGGGCGTGCATGAATTCCGAATAATTGAGATGTACCTGATCATGGCCAGATACTCGGGCCGCCGGCTCTGGAGCATCATGGGAAACGCCAGGGCGCCCGGCCATCTCGATCAGTTCAATCGTAGGTCGGACGGACGTTGGGTTGAGCTTCGTTCAGCCAAGGATGGCTGGCTGCCGCTGGCACCCCATTTCGATGAAGTCTTTGGTCGTTACCTGCGTTACCTGAATTTGGCAGACAGCGCAGCTGGGTCTGATGATCCAGAGATCTCCAGCGCCTCGGAGAAGATTCGCGGTTTGACGGTTATGTTGGTGAGTCGCAAGCCTGTTCCTGAGTGAGAACTGCTATTGGCATTCTAATGGATGCGTTGAGCGTGCCCCTGCGGGGACGGCTGTCGTAAACCGTGTTTCGGCCATCAGGCCTCATCACGGCCCTTCGGGCGTCCGTCCTCACGCCTGCGCGCTCCTCTCGCAATCGCCGTCAAGGGATGCCTTTGCTTGGATGGGTGCAGACGACCGGCCGGTGCCTTGGCTGATTGAGGAGCGCTGCCGAGGCTGCGAGCACGGTAATTCAGACAGTCGCACACCTTGACCCACTGACCCGACTCATCAGAAACCGTGGATAAAACGCCGGGCTGCTTCATGCCGGCGCGTGGTCGTACAGGAGTGACCTGGTGAGGCAAGATCAATCCGCTGTGCCACGATCTGGAGAAGGTGTAAACCCTTTTTTTGCACTGTAAACCACAGTGGTTAACGGTGTTGAAAAGTGATTTACACACTGCTCTTTAATTGCTACCGACGATCCACACTCTGAGTATGCTGTGACCCCTGCCCGCTTTATGGCCATCGCACTAACTCCAGTTCCTTGAGCCGGATGGCCATCGCCGAATCCGAGACGCCGAATTGCTGGGCAAGTGACACCAGGTTCTGGTTGTTGAAGCGGGTGCATCGCGCCAGCGCCAGTTCACGTTCTCCCGACTCTTTTGGGGCGTAGAGGAGCCGATCCGGATTGTTGGGGTCGAGGTGATAGGCAATCACGTCGCTGAAGCGCAGTTGCCCCTTGCAGCAGAACATAAATTCGAACCGTTCCCTCACCAGCTTTTGAGGCATGAGGAAGCAGGCCGCGAAGTGATCGGCTTGTCGCTCTGCGGGTGCACGTGGTGTTTGCAACGGGCTGCCATCAAACGCGCGGTCGCGATGCATGACGGTGTCCTCATGCAGCACAAGATGGCCGACTTCATGGGCCCCCGTGAAGAGCTGAACTTTGTCACCAAACTCGGTCGCGACAGCGATTTTATTGGATTGACGGTCAATCAGGCCCGCAATGCGAGTACCGGTGTTATGTCGGTTGAACTGGGTGTCCCCCAGTGTGGGATGTTCATGATAGTCGTAGCCGCAGACCATGGCGGCGATCCGCGGGCTGCGCATCATCATCGGTGGAATTTCTTGATCTGGCCAGAGGTACCGGCGATCACGGTAAATCTGCATGAGCAGGTCAGTCGCTGCTTTCTCGATTGAATCTTCGTTCATGGCGGAACACCACATGTAGGCCGTCAAATACAATCTAGACCAATATGTAGTGGTTTCAATATATGACTAACTCACCATATGGGTTTTCCAGATGAACGGTTGAGGAGTTTGGCATAAGAAAAAAAGTGATTTCATTTCGCCATCTTTAGGGTCGCCCTGCTCCAGATTGTGTGCGAGGATTCGGCCACGGCGATGGCCGATGGGGGCGTACCAGACCGCTATCAACACATCGAGCCCTTGATGTCGCCCGCTGTAGCGTTGGGGGCCATCAAAAGGATTACAGGAGGTTTGACAAGAAACATGGCATTGGATGTTGCGTTTAGCATTGAGGCTGGAGACTTTGTCGATCCCGATCGAGCCTATGACCTGTTTTGGGCAGGTGTTATTACCAATAAACGAGCCTTCGTTTGCCCTGGAGCGGACTGTGCAGCCCAGGTGACCTGTGCAAATTTGGACAAGGACGTGCAGAGCATGCGGGTCGTGCCGCACTTCAAGGTTTACGGAGAGCATAGTGAGGCATGCGGGATCAGCAACGGGAAGGCGATCGACCTTGAGGTTGAGCCGAGCGGCCCCGACGGGCAGGAGCGCAAAACCGTCGATGAGTCCATTGTTGACGTGTTCAAGCTTGATCGACCCGACTCGTACTATGATGAACCTACTCAGGATCCCAGCGCTGATGTGCATTTGGCGAAACAACGCGCTAGAAACACAAGGCCTTACACGACCAAGCTGGGTGAATCCGGGATCGTCGGCCCCATTTACTCCGTGCGCTCTGTAGTAAGCCGGTATATCCGATATCGATCCGACAACACCTTGGAGTTTCGCCGACTCAATATTGCCGGCCAGGACGTGGCCTACGACAGCATTTTTAAATGCATCTGGGAGCAGGATCTGACTGACCTCCCCGACCACCCCGTCATCTACTATGGGTGGGCCTACATCGATCGCACTAGAAAAAACGACGCGTACCGGATCAAGTTCAAGAAATGCTTGATGCGCGGAACCGAAAGCCTGACGACCTCAAGCTTCGTTTCGGACGCGCTCATCGAGCGCTACAAACTCAAAAACCTCATGGCTACCAGGCTTTCAAAGATCTCCCAGCAGCCCAAACCAACTGCGTTTGTGTTTCTGTACGCACAACCCACAGTACGAACGTCACAGGGGACGAGCTACGCCAATTTCGAGCTGAAGAACTTGGACATGGTTGACGTTAACTACGACTGCCCATTGCCTTCCAAGTACGACAAGTAGCTAGTGAAGCCTGAGCCACCCCGAAGCATATGCGGATGGTGGTTCGGGCCTGCCATGGATGCTAAGCGAGCCCTAACGCGTTCAGACTATCCCGGGAGAAACAGTCCTAGGGCGTCAAGGCTGAGGGGCCTATCGAATTGGTTTGTATCCACGTTACAGCTCCAGCATCGCCCACCTGCTGGCACAAGAACAGCCCCATACTTCACGTCAGCACTCCCCTCGCCCATGCTGCTTTTACGAGCAGCTAGAGAAGTCATGTGCGAGGGTCAGGTTACTCCCATGCAGGTTAGCATCAAGCCCTATCTGGCGCTCTACGGTGGTCGCTAAGCTGCTACCTTCAACGCTCAGACTAGAGCCATCCGTCCTCAGATGTCATTGACGAGGGCCTGGTGGTTGCGATGATGACGTCGTCCTCAGTGGTCACCGTTGCCAAGTACCCTTCAGACTTCATCGCGTTGCCCAACCTCCGGTTTGACTCGGTGTTTCTTACCTTGATCTTCTTGACCTTCGCGCTCACGGTTTTGAAGTCCTCATCGTCGAGCAACCCTAGAGCTGCAGCAATGTCCGGCCACTTCATCCCGGGAAGACATTGTGTCAGCATTTCAGAGCGCTGCTCCGGGGTGAGGCTCGCGTTGCGAACCAGATGTCGCAGCACAGGCATCAGCAGATCAGCAAACCTTTCGCCAGCTTGGTTGGCCAGCATAGATACACGGCCGAGCTCTGGAACCGCTTCCGGTTTGCTTTCAATCGTCTCCAGGCTAAGCGCTGACCACATCTGAATTTTCTGTGTGAGTGACAGCGCTTTGCTTTTGCTCAGCGTGATCATCGAGTCGAGCTGGAGCGAGCTGATATCGATCTCTGCTTTTGCTAGATCCCACCGTTCAACCAGGTACTTGCCTTCGAGGTGTGGGCAAGTATTCAGTACGATCTCCCTGACTTCCGAGCTGTATGGCAAAAATGATGAGGCTACCAGCATGCCCCAGCGACCCTCAGGTAGCGCTGCTTTTATCATTGATAGGTCTTGAAGCACGACGCCATCGAGCAATACCTGGAGCACGTCATTACTGATACTGGTGGCGCTCAGAAGATACTGTTGCAGCGACCAGTCTGCGCTCGTTGACTGCCACAGCGTGCCCTTGAGAGACGAAGCATTCCGAGCGATGAAGCCGGTGAATACCGTTGTGGGTTCCGATCCGATTTCTTCGTCCGAGACGTGGCCGTCTGGCCCAATGACTTTCTCAAAAAAAATCCACACTGCGTCAGCTTTGGCCACCAGGCGATCACTCTCAAGTGCCTTTGTCCAAAGATGTCTCGGGGCGTCAGTGAGTGCGTGTAGGTCACAGGTCGTGCGATCGAAGAGTCTATTTGTCAGGTCGTGATCTGCGTCCAGTTCTGCTAGTAAACTGGCCAAGGAGTCGCTTGATTCATCCAGAGCAGCAGACTGATCTAGCAATGCGCTACCGAGCTCATCGGCGTGAGAGAGCAGATAATTACCGAGCCCATCGATGCCCAAAGCCTGCAGCCTACGCAAGGACACGATGCCCACATCTGCAGGTTCGGATTTGGCGTCTTTAGAATCCTGTCCAGCTTCCGACTTCGCGCATATCAGCGATAGCATTGGGAGGTTGATCTTGATGCAGCGCCAGTCGATCAGCCTTTCGAGGTCTGCGAGACTCATCGTATGGCCCAGTGAGGCAAACTGGACTGGGTAAGCTCTGAGCCACGCCCAGGCTCCCACATTGCTCTCTAATCCTGGCATCAGTCGTGAAGCATCTTCCAGCCAATTGATCGTAGGAATCAGATCCGTTGAAACGTCATCGGCCAGGGTCTTGAAATCGGATTCCGCCAGGTTGTCGACGATTGCTTTGACGAGGGACTGACGGGCCTCGCTTCCTTCAAAAACGCCACCAGCGTCCCCCGTGTCCCTAGCGTCGAAAAGGCTATGAAACAGTTTGGGTTCGAGGCGGTACACGGCGCGAATAAATCCAGCCGCGTCTGTTCGACTCAAAAGCTCGCGCACTGCGATGGCCATTCGTTCGGTGTGCTCGTCCAGACCGCTCCTCAGTATATGGCTTAGCTGAGTGTCTGCTGAGCCAGCCGCGAGCGAGGTTGGTCGGGCGCTGAGACAGGCGATCAAATCGACGATGATCCCCCTACCCTCGTCGAGCTCGTCGCTCTTAAGCTTCTCCAGCACGGTACCCGGGCTGTCGACAGGCGTGGATACTTCAGGCAGCACGCCACGTCTCAATGAAAGGATCAGATCTTTGTCACCAGACGTCAGCGATCCCTGATAGAAATAACCGAGGTAGTCGGTGTAGTCGGCATCGAGAAAACCATGCTGCATTAGATAGCTCACGACGTCCAAGCCCAGAAGATTGTGCCTTACGAGGTTTCCATAACCTTTCTTGATCGCAGTCTTGAACGACATCCTGATGACCTGATCCGATTGCCTCTGCACCGACGCGATTTCATCCGCGATTGTGCTAAGTCGCCGCCCAAGCAAAGCATGGCGCCGCTCATAGGATATAGCGGTGAGCAGCTCAGCCTTCGAGACATTTCGAGATGAGTTTCTGGCCCGCCCGTATTGATCCAAGGCAACCATTGAGAGGGGCCCGGCTTGATTCATTAATACGTCGAACACCTCGTCGGTCACGAACTGCTTCTGCGTGTACTGGGTACCAGTGATTAGGACATGGGTTGCCGTGTCCATTTCGGTCAGTCGAAGAAGCGTGAACCAAACGCAGGCCCTCAGCTCAGTGACATTGTTGGCCAATTCTGAGATTCGATCATCTCGCTCACGTCGCAAGCCATCAAGCTGCCTGGCGTAGGCGCTGTTCTGCTGGATTTTCCAGGTATCGAGGCCCTTGATGACCCCATAGATCACCCCCCGCCGTTTGACCAAGTCGGCGTACGCGCCGGGATGCAGATTGCGGATGGCGACAATCGCAAACAGCTTGTCTGGCTCTAGGCGTAGGCCGCTGGCAAGGATATTTGAAAACATATCGAATTCATTGACGATATTTTTCACCAGCCGGAGGTCATCGATGTAGTAGCAGACCGTCTCCACCAGTCGACGGTCGAGGTGTTCGCCCAAGGGTTTCGATTTGAAGGTTCGAAGGTTCAGAAGCTCCATCATCTTCTCTTGGGAGTTTTCCGAGTTGATGACGGGGATCACTGGGACGATGAGGTCAAAAAACTTGGTTTTCTCGCCGACGACGAACATTTCATCGCGCAGCGCGTAGACGAAATAGACAGGTCGTTTCACCTGAGGTGATTGCTTGATGATGAAATTGATTTCCCGCAATCGGGTGAACACGTCATGAATGCCGAATCGGTCGAGATCCTCAATGATCACCACGTCAATGCTGCTTCGCTCAAAGCAGTAAATGATCTCATCGATATTTTTGTGCAGGACGGAGCCATGGTGGGTGGTCTCCAGCTTGCCACCTTTGAGTGTCAAACCATCAATACTGAACAGCGAACTCAGACGCAGGCACGTGTGTAGCAGGTGTATGCACCCTAACGCGGCGACTCCGACGGCGAGCGGGCTCGGGATCCACAGCAGCCATTCCAGGAGCCAGGCCGGTTCAATCTTGGGCAGCTTCTCTGCCACAGGAACGTACAGTCTCAGCGCCGCCAGAATGAGGAGGCCATAGCAGAGCGTTTTCCACCATATCTTCAGGCCCGAGGCCTGGTCGATTCTCTTAAGGCGGGTCTTGGGAAGTGTCTTTGCAGGGACGGCGTACAGGAGCTGCTGGACGATCGTCTCCTCGATCCGGGCAACGAGATCGGATTCAGCCCTATTTTCCTCGGCTTTAGATTCCTGCCCTGCCTTTGCAGAGGGCTCGGATGAGCGCGGAGATTCCGAGGCCACGTCGGTATCGGTAACAAGCTCATACGCCCCAGAGATCTCGGTGTCCTTGCCGAATGTGGCTAGCGAAACAAACGCGTAGACGAATTCAGGGTGGCGATGAACGAAGGTTCGAAGCACGCTGCTCTTCCCTGCCCCGTACTCCCCCGTGATCGCGATGTTCCTGACTTGATCGTTCTTCAGCCCATTCAATAGCTCACGCTCATACCGCTGGATCTTCCTTGGCTCAATGAGCACTGGAGTTAGCGGCTGGAACAGATTTTCATGAGAAGGCATGGCCAAGAATGCACGTGCGGCCTGATAGGCGCTGACTGCCGCACGTTGGTACCGCTTCAAGGCGGCTAGCTTGCGACGAGCCTTATTAGTCCAGGCGTTATAGGCAGAAAATGCCCGGTTATAGAAGGCGCGCAAGCGAATGAACATCCGTGTCTCCAAGCAGGCTGGCGGCTACCAGGCATTCATTTGCCGAAGATTGAATGATCGATCTTGGGTCTGAGCGGGAAGGTGAACTTCCGGTGAGCCTGATACGAGGGTTGGGATGATAGCTCACGGCCATCTTCGCCTGCGAACCCTTTGTTCACCTGGCAAGAGCTTGGCGCTAGCTTACCTCTACACTGCGCGCTCCGGTTGTCCCGGACAGCGTGCGGGCAACGGCATAGCGGCTAACTTTAGTCCTCCCTACCCTTCGAGTTCAAAGCTGATTTCCCGTAAAGCTGAAGTTTTGATGCCCTCTACGCATCCGCCGACGTCGAGCGCCGCCGGGCAAGCATGGAGCTGTTCAAACGTGACAATCGCGCGGTATTTTTCTCGCCATCTGCGTCTTGAAAACAACGAATCATCTGGCTGTCCAGCCATCGTTGATGAGGATGGTCTTCTTGCCATTGCAGGCCCCAAGGTCATATTGGGGGAGCCGGGCATGGGTAAAAGCCAGCTGATTGAGGAATTTAGGACGGCGCTTAGACGTCCGGCCAATCACCGCGCAACGGTTCATCGCCAGCGGCAACCCGGGGCGTTTTCATTTTCCTGGTAAACCTCTGTTGATAGATGGGCTCGACGAAGCCATGGCGCGGCGGGATAGCGATGCTGTGGATATGGTGTTAGGGAAGCTTGAGGATGCCGGGCATCCCGACTTCATCCTTTGCTGCAGGTCGAGAGAATGGCAGTCACGCAATGTTGTGAACCTAACGCAAATTTATGGCTCAGAGCCCAGCATCCTAACCATCGAAGCGTTTACGAGGTTGGATGCCTTTGCTTTCATGCGCCAGCTCTATCCAGAACTCGATGTGGATCACGTCCTTTATCACCTGGAGGATCAAGGGATCGCCGAGCTCTACCAGAATCCTCTGACTCTTAGCCTCATGCAAAGTCGCTGTTGCTGACAGGACTCTCCCTGCTACACGTGCGGGCCTCTTCGAACGGGTGTGCACTCTACTCTGGCCCGAGCATGACCCTCACCGTATTGACGGCGCGCTTGGCCTTCTTTCTGAAGAACAAGCGCTTTCGGCCGCTGGAGCTCTCTGCGCGGGATTGCTGCTCGCGAGCGGGGACGCGATCAGTCGCTCCGGCCCTAATCATCTCGTAGTAGGGGATGTCAGGCTTGCAGAGCTCAGCGAGCTGCCCGAGGCGGAAGCCGCACAAGCGGCTTTTTCCTCAAAACTGTTCCAGACTGTTGGCCCGGAACGGGCAAAGCCCATACACCGCGTGGTTGCAGAGTTTCTCGGCGCGCGATGGCTGTCGAAGGTCGCAAGAACCACTCAAGCACAGAAGAGAGTGCTCGCTCAGTTTCGCACCGGCGGCAGTGTGCCTGCGAGTTTGCGAGGTCTGCACGCGTGGTTGTCTTACCACAGCCCAGCTATGTCATCTGCGGTGATTGCAGCCGATCCATATGGCGTGTTGCGGTATGGCGAGACGGCGAACCTCACGGCAGAGCAAGCTCAAAGCATGCTCGACGCGCTTACATCCCTGTCGCAAACAGATCCTTTTTTTAGATCCCATGATTGGGGCAGTCATAAGGCCAGTGGCCTGATGCATGATCGCTTGGTAAGCAAAATCGAGACGATCATTACATCGCCGGACAGCAATGTTCACTTAAGGGCCCTTCTGATCGAGGGCCACACTGGTACTCCCGGCGTGGTGTTCTCGGATCGTTATGCTTTTTCAGAGCGGAAGCATGCCGTGCAGGCGCTACTGCCAGCCTGTGACCGGGTACGCCGGCAGAGCATGATTAAACGCTTACATGAGCCCTACACTGACGTGTCGTTCGAGCTTGCGCTGTTCGTCATCGAGGCGACTGACTTTGACGTAAGCGATGAGCTTCTTGCCATGAATATCCTGGCGTGCTCAGGGCTATATGTTTGTTCGCTGCCTAGAGCATCCTCACGGACATCTGGCGGATTGTACTGGCTACCGCACTAATCTCAGGCAGTTGGGCAGTACTGTCGTGAACCAAGCCCTGTACGCAACACCTCCGCCCCCCCTCACTGATTTCAACGCCTAACCCGCCGCCCCTTTGACCACTGTCATTGTCGAGTCCGATGCATCCCGCCGATACTCAGCCCCGTCATTCAGCGACGCGCCAGCGCCTACACTCGATGGCAACCGGCCAGGACCCGCATTCTGGATCATTGCCGCCGATCATCATGGATACTTGAGAAGGACACTCAAATGGTACGTGCCGTCACTATTCTCACCGAGAATTTCTCCGACTGGGAACCCGCGCTCATCAACTCCACGGGGCGAGCCTACTATGGCTTCGACACTCGTTTCGCAGCCCCCGGTGGCAAGCAAGTGACTTCATCCGGAGGAATGACCGTCATCCCGAACCTGGCCATCGAAGCCATCGAGCTGGACGATGTCGACTTGCTGATCGTGACGGGAGGTCCTGTGTGGAAAACAGACAAGGCACCGGCAATCGAGGCGCTGGTTCGTGCGGCTCACGCCAGGAAAATCGTCGTTGCCGGCATCTGTGACGGCACCCGCGTCCTGGCCCAGGCCGGAGTGCTGGATCACGTGCAGCATACGTCCAACTCCGCCGAGAACCTGAAGCAGGTGCATTACCGCGGAGCGGATTATTACCAGGATGTGCCCTATGCCGTTGCCGACCAGGGTGTGGTCACCGCTCCTGGTAGCGCGCCTGTCAGCTTCATGGCGCAAATTCTCAGTACCTTGGGTTTGAACGACAAGAAGCTCGATGCCTACCTGGCCATGCATGCGGCTGAACACATTCACTGCTGAGCCCCTGCTTTCCTCTATTTCTCCCCTCCCCTGACGCCGCGGCCTATTACTTGGCCGTGGCGCACCTCCGGCTTTGCTGATGGCAGGTCCGCATGTTTTCCACGGCTGAACCGCAGCCTGGGGCAGTCCGATAATTTTTTAAAAAATCGGAAAAAACTTACTTGCGCTTACGACATTACCTACTAAGGTTTTCCCCTATGGCGAGCAGGGTCATCCCCCGGCCAAATCAGGGATTACCTGATGCCATATCAAAGGATGCTTTATTTAGATCGCCCAAAAGGCGACATTTTTCCTACCCAAGCTAAGGAATGGCTTAATGTTTTTGTTTGCCGATATTGTTGTCCGGAACCTGCCAGCCCCCCTTGAAACCCCCGCCCTCAGCACCTCGGCCCATGAGCGAAATGCTGCGAGCAATGATTCCTACCCCCTCGGAACCCTGCCCGACATTCCGTCAGGCTCCCTCCTTTGCGTGCGCCTTAGAAACTGATCGGCCCGCTCGAAGCAAGTAAAAAGCCGACGCATTTTTACGACATGACCGACTAAGGCCGTCGTACAAAAAACGCTGCGCGCCTTATGGCCTTCCCGCTGGACGGGAGAGCTACGGGTGCCCGGAAATGCGTTCTCCAATGGATCGAAATCGCCGCCGGAAGATGCCTGCGCGCCGAGGATCGGACATGTCAAAAACAACAGCTCAAGGCCCGGCCACGGAATCGATCGAACGGCTGGGCATGATGCAGGCGCTTGCCGACGCCAGGCTCAGCGTCGAGGCCAGGGCCATGGTCGCCCAGGGCTTCTACACCGGGGTCGTCCAGGAAGTTTCCACGGTCATACCGCTCAAGGACGGGACCGACCCGAATCTCGGACTCTTGCGCCAGCTGGTGATCGCTGGATGGGGCGAAGAGCTGGGCCAGTATCTTGAAGTGCTCGATGTTCGCGGTAGCAGCGCTGCCGAGGCCTTGCGCAAGGCCCAGCTGGCTGTCAGATCCGGCACTGCGCTATTTGCCGCCGGCAGCCTGGCCACTGGCACTGGATGGCACTGCCTCCTCTCGATCCATCATGGGTTGGCCGACGAACATAGCCTCGAGGTTCTGGCGCGGCGGCTGCAAGCAGCGCAATCCGCTGACGTCGGTTCAGCCCTGGCGCACATGCGTCGAGGGCGTGGGTGCTATGACGATTATGTCCAGGCGCAAGCCCTGCACGGGCACGCTGAGGACGGGCTGCGCACAGTTGTTGCGCAACCGATGACGCCAGTGCGCCTGCTGCAAACCGGGCCCTTGGCCTTCAATGCCCAAGGGCCGCGAGTGAGTCTGCAACGCAGACTGGACATCGCCACGATCAATATCGACAAGCCGCCCTTGGCGACGCTCCTGGCCTGCCTGCGGCGGGCCGATGTCATCGCCGAGGGCGACACCCTGTGTTCCTCCCATGACTGGCGCCCGGCTCACCAGCTGGATGCCATCGGCATGATGACGGGCCTTGTGCCGCTCTCCTTCGCAGTCCCTGGAGAACAACTGCTGCCCGGGCAAACCAGCCTTGAGGCACGTGCTCGCCACTGTCCCGCAGCGCGCCAGGCGCTGGCCTGCTGCCGGGCGTCCGAGCTGTTCATCAACGGCGCGGGCAGGCGCGGCATCCCGGCCTCGCAGGTGATGAGCGCAACGTTTCCGGTGGGAATCGAAATACGCCGCACAGGCGCTTCGCAACTGTTCCTGGAGATCGAGGGGCCGTTTTGCGACGCCAGTGCCGCCACCCACCTGCTCAATGAACTCGCTGATGTACTTATGGATAGGAGTGAATGGAATGACTGAAAACATCCAGTTCGATGAACACGTCCTCGCCGACGAAGTGGCTCGCGTCTCTGCCACGTTTGCCGAGGTGCTCAAGCTGCCGCATGTCGGCCCTGCAGACAATTTCTTCAACCTCGGCGGCGACTCCTTCGACGCTATTCGGGTGATGTCGCGCTTGTCCTGCAACCTGCCCATCGTGACGCTTTTCGAGCACCCGACGGCCGTTGACCTGGCCCGGCGCATCCTCTGCGAAGCCACTCGACAATCCGTGCGCCTGGTCTGTTTTGGCGATGCGCAAGCCGCCGCGGGTTCGACCGCGGTGGTTGCAGTGCCTTTCGGCGGCGGAGACGCCACGGCCTACCGCAGCCTGTTTCAAGGCACGCAGGATGTGCAGGTTTTCGGCGTGGATTTCGGTGACTTCAAGGTCGAGGACGCTTTGGACTTCCATGCCCTGCTCGACACCCTTGCCACCGAGATCGAAGAGATCGGCGCCGCCCGCCTGGTGATCTACGGCCACTGCGCCGGCGCGGCCACCGCGGCGTGCATTGCCTCGAGCATGGCCGACAGGCACGAGAGCCTGTCACTGGTGGTTGCAGCCTCGCGCCCGGTGCTGGATGCCGATGCCGCGATTCGCGCCGCCGAAACCACGGCGGACCAGACCTGGACCGACTACCTGCGTTCCCTGGGCGCCTTCACCGGACTGCTCGACAGCCAGGTCGAGAGCATGCTGGCCCGCGGCCGCAGAGACCATCTGATCGCCTGCGAGGCCTATCGCTACCTGGCGCAGCACCCGGCGCATGGCGTACCGGCATTGCTCCTGCTCGGCGATGAAGATCCGGCTACCGCCGAGCCCGAAACGGTACTGGAGCAATGGCGCACGTTCATCGACGTCACCCAGGCCGCAACCCTGGCCGGTGGCGGGCATTACTTCGTGCGTACCCATGTGCGCGAGGTCGAGGAAACCGTGCTGGCGTTCGCAGCACACAACACCAAAGGAAGGGATAGCAAGTCATGACAGTCAATCATCAACCACTTCTCACCCAGGCCGATCTGCTCAAGCGCGGCTTGGCCGATCTTCAGGCACACGACGCCGAACTGGCGCAGATCCTGGACGCCGAGGTCGCTCGCCAGCAACGCACCCTCTCGCTGGTCGCCTCTTGCTGCGCGGTCAAGCCCCGCACCCTGGCGGCTTCGTCCTCCGCGCTGGTCAATGTCACCGCCGAAGGCGTTCCCGGACGCCGCTATCACGCCGGCTGCGAAAACGTGGACCTGGTCGAGTCCCTGGCGATCCACCGTGCCCGGGAGCTGTTCGGTGCGCAATATGCCGGTGTCCAGTCGCACTCGGCCTCCAGCGCCAACTACCAGGTGCTCGCCGCCCTGCTCGAACCTGGCGACACGCTACTGGGCATGGCCCTGGATAACGGTGGCCACCTGACCCATGGCAGCCCCGTGACGTTCTCGGGCACCTACTACAAGGCCATCGGCTATGGCACCACCAAGGAAGGCCTGATCGACTATGACGAAGTCCTCAGGCTGGCCCTCAAGCATCGGCCGCGACTGATCATCTGCGGCGCCACGGCCTACTCCAGGGTCGTGGACTTCGAGCGCTTCCGGCAGATCGCCGATGAAGCCGGTGCCATCCTGATGGCCGACATCTCGCATATCGCCGGCCTGGTGGCGACCGGGCGCCATCCGAGTCCGATCGACGCCGCGCACGTCACCACCACCTGCACCCACAAACAGCTCGCAGGCCCCCGTGGCGGCCTGATTCTCTCGGGCCGTGACGCCAATGAAAAAGTCCCCGGCCGCGATGCGACCTTCGCCCGGGTGCTCGAACTGGCGGTGTTCCCGAGGATGCAAGGTGCGCCGGCCGTCAACATGATGGCCGCCAAGGCCGCGGCGCTGGGTTACGCCATGACCCCCGAATTCGATGCCGAGATGCAACGCATCCGCGACGCGGCCGATGTGATGGCCAGCGAATTCCAGGCCCGGGACTATGAGGTGGTGGGCGGTCGCAGCGAAAACCACACCATTCTGATTCGCTTGCGCGCAGCGATGACCGGCGCTATCGCCGAGACCGCGCTGGAGCACTGCGGAATCATCGTCAACAAGAACCGGGTGCCCGGCGAAACACGTTCGTCCTTCGTCACCAGTGGCCTGCGCATCGGTACCGGTGCCCTCGCCCAGCGCCATGTCGACCCGCAGGGATGCCGGCAGATCGTCGACCTGCTCTGCCGGATCCTGGACCAGGTGACTCCGCTCGGCGAGAGCGAGTTCACCCTGGACCCGGCGCTGCGCAAGCAATTCTGCGCGGAGGCCGAGGCGCTGTGCGTGAAGTATCCGATCGCTGACTACCTGGCAGGCTGAAGCAGTCTCCGGCACCGCTGGAGGCATGGCACGACGGTCCGGCGATCGTCGTGCCCGGCCAATACGCAAACGCTAAGAAGAGAGAAGCACCATGACGGACAAGATCAAATATGTCGCCATCAACGGCTCGGAACGCTTGGATGGCAACAATGCCAGGGCGCTGGAGTGGGCGGCCGAGTACCTGGAAAAGCAGGATGTGATTCTCGAGGTCTTTTCACTGGCCAGCGCCAAGATCGACCCCTGCGGGGCCTGCGGCGATTGCAATTTTCGCGACGAGCCCTGCGCGCAGAAGGACGACGCCGCGCGCGCCGTGCAACTCATGGAAGCCAGCGATGGCGTGATCTTCGCCTGCGCTGTCCATGGTTTTGGCGCCACGCCCTTGATGTCGGCATTCCTGGAGCGGGTCGGGACCGGGTTCCTGCGCCACGATCGCACCCTCACCAACAAGGTTGCCGGGGTCATGGTCACCGGCCGGCGCATGGGCCATGTGGAGGTCTACAACCAGATGCTCCAGTGCGCCTTGCTCAACCGCATGATCATGGTCGGCTACGGCTTCCCGGCCATGCTCGTGGGCGACAAGAAAGGCGAAGTACTGGGCGACAAGGAAGGCATGGAGATGCTGCGCCGGATGCTCGATCGCATGGTTTCCATGACCCGCCTGATGCGCGACTACGAACGAGTCACCGGGCAGGCGGCACTGCCGGTCTCGGTACCTGGGGAGCGCCATCGCGAGGGCAAGGACGGCACGTTCTTCGTCCCGGCCAAGTCCGACATGTACCAGCTCGAGGCCGCTCGCGGCTGCAACTTCGATGTCGTCGGCGACTGAACTGCGCAGCCCAACAGCTATCGAGAACCTTATGAGCATTAGAACTGCCTGCAATGGCCTCACCGACACCCACCTGCGGGAATGGATAGTGTCGGAACACTTCGAGCGCCTGGCGGATGCCACCGTGGCACAGATTGCACAGGCCTATGTCGGGGTCTATTCGGCCCGGCCTACCAGTTGGCTGGCGGTCATGGCGCGCAATCGCAACCTCGATCGCCAGACCGTACTGGCCATGGAAAACGCCAGCGACCTGCTGCGGATCCCGGGCATGCGGCGCTCCAAGTTCCTGCTTCCCGGCGAGCTGGCGGCCAAGGTCTTCGCCGCCACCCGCCTGCCCCTGGCCAACCACGAATGGCGCTTACGGGACGTAGGGCTTGGCCTGGACGATTACCGGCGACTGCTGCCGACGCTGCTCGCCTTCAGCAGTGGCGTCTCGGTGCGCCTGCAGGACATCGGCAGCGCCCTCGACCTGCCGGCGCCCCAGGCGCGTGCGTTGACCTCGGTTGCCGCCTATGACGGCGCCTTGGTCCGTATACCGGCGGCCAACCAATGGTCCAACCGCTGGCTGTACTCGGCTGCACCCGAAGGGCTGCTACCCGGTGACGGCGTGCCACTGGACCGCGACCTGCTACTGCGCGATATCGCCGGGCGCTACGTCGAACACTACGGACCGGTCACGGTCGACGACCTGGCCTGGTGGCTCGGGGTTTCCAAGGAAACCGCGCGCACGCTGCTTCAAGCCTGCGCAGCCCGCCAGGTCGGAAACCAGATGTGGCACAGCCCGGCCGGGCTGGCGCGCCTTGAGCGGTTCCTCGAGCACACCAAGGCCCCCGCAACGGAGCAGATCCGCTTCCTGCCGGCCTGGGATCCCCTGGTCATGGGCTATGCGCCCGGTTCGAGACAGCGCGACTGCCTTGGGCTGGAACGGGTCGGCGGCTACGACGCGGCCGGTAACGGGCGGCCGGTGGTGCTCATCGGCGGCCGGGCTGTCGCCACCTGGAATACGGCGGCCAAGGGCAGCAAACGCTTCATCGCAGTCGATGCCTCGACACTCGCCGACCAGGAGCGTGAAGCCGTGCTTCAGGCTGCCTCGGTACTGGCGGAGCAGATCGGGGCCATTCACCAGATCGAGAACAAAACCACAGCGTGACAACAGGGAAGGCATGAACAAGATGAGGGACGACATGACATCAGTACCCGCCGAGCCACAATCGCTGCCAGGCACCGAGCGCAGCCTGTGGGACGCGTTCGCGTGCCCGGCGGCCGGGCAATCGGCTGACAGCGCACGGGAGCAGGAAGACATTGCCCTGCCCCCTGGCCTGACGGCCAGCATCAACGACCTGATTACGGTCGCCGCGGTCCTGGGCTCCCTGCTCAGCCCGGAAGGCCGGGTGACCCTGGGCATCCATGACGGCGGCAAGCGGTCGCAGCTCGGCGTCGATTGCACGGCGTTGAACCTTGCGCAAGACGCTCGGGGCTATATCGCGCAGTTGCGCGACAGTGCCGAAGCGCCCCCTGGCGACACGCAATTGCGTGCCGATATCGAGATCAGCGATGGCAACAACCTGCCAGCGGCACAGTCGCCGGTCTGGCTACTGGTGCAAGACGGCCGCTGCCAACTGTCGGTACGCAGCGATCGCATGACCCGGGCCGTGCGCCTGGAGTTGCTTGAACTGGTGGCCTTCGCTTGCGCCCGGGTACTGGATCCCAAGGCCCTGCCGGCGTCCGCGATCCAGCCCGCCTGCCCTGCCCCGGCCGAAACCGGCCAGCGCCTGTTCCTGGTGGAGCGCATCTACCGGCATGTACAGAGCAAGCCATCGGCCGTGGCGATCGTGGATGACAACAGCGACCGCACCCTGACCTACGCCGAACTCTGGGATGCCTCCGAGGCCTTGGTCCAGCACATACGCGAACGCGTCACTTCCCGGCGCTCGAGCCCGCGCCTGGCGCTGTTCCTGGAGCGCGGCTGGCAACACCTGGCCTCGATCATCGCCGTGCAACGCATGGGCGGCACCTGCGTGCTGATCGACCCGGCGCATCCCGATGAGCGCATCCGGGCCTTTATCGAAGAGTGCAGCCCCCATGCGGTGTTGACCGCAGGCAGCACCACCGAGCGAGCGCGAGACTGGGCGAGCTGCCCGCTGCTGGATATCGACAAGGTGCAGATACGCCCTGCCCACGTCGACTGGGAACACGGCAAGTGGGTCGAAACCACCAACGAGGCCTGCTTTATCGCCGGCACTTCCGGCAGTACCGGACGGCCCAAGGCCGTATGCCTGTCCTATCGGGGAATGGCCGCAACCCTGGATGCCATTATCGATCAGGCGGGGCTGGGCGAGCATAGCCGCGGCTCATGGCTATCGTCGCCCGGCTACGGGATGGTCGAGGTCGACCCGCTGCCGGTCCTGTGCGCGGGCGGCACGGTGTGCATCCCTGCCCCGCAGGTGCTGCAGGACGTCAACCTGCTGGCGCGCTGGCTGCTCGAAGGCGACATGAACCATACGCTGGCCATGACGTCCATCGCCGAAGCGCTGTGGGCCACCGGGACCCGGACCGGCCTGCGCACCATGCTGATCGCCGGTGAGCGCTGCAAGCAATGGCCGCCGGCCGATCTCGGCTACCGGGTGATCAATGTCTATGGCTCCGCGGAGGCTGCGGTGGTGTCCATCGAGGACCTGTGCGCGCCGCGCCGCACCTTGCTGCCCTCGGTCGGACGGGCGATACCCGGCGCCCGGATGTACGTGGTCGACCGCCATGGCCAGCCGCTCGCGGCCCGTTGTGTCGGCGAGCTGATCATCACCGGCGAGACGCTGTCGGTGGGCTACGTGAACCCCGAGGACACCAAGAAGGCGTTTCGTGGCAACACCCTGGACGCCACGTCGCCATTGCAATACAGCACCGGCGATCGGGCGCGAATGGCCGCCGATGGCACCGTGGAAATCTTCGGGCGGACCGACTCGGTGGTAAAGATCCGCGGACATCGGGTCGACCTGACTGAACTGGAGATCACCGCGCTGCAGGTACCGGGCGTGGTGAAGGCGGCGGCCACCTGCTTGAGCAACGACCTGGGCGCGACCCTGGCATTGTTCCTGGAGCTGGCTCCGGACGCCGCAGAGGTGATGGCCAAGGTCCGCAAGCATTTGGCCTCGCGCCTGCACCCGGCCGCTCAGCCCGGCCAGATCGTGACCGGCACCCTGCCCCTGGGGCGCAACGGCAAGGTGGACTACAACGCGCTGCAGGTCGGCCCGATCGAGCGCGATGCGGACCAGACCGTCTTTGCCCCGGTGACCCAGGCAGACCACGCGGTACGTGATTGCTGGCTGGCCTGGACGCTGTGTGAAGAGGCGACGCTGGAGTCGAGTTTCTTCGACGCCGGCGGCGATTCCCTGCGCGCCTTGCGCATGGTCGGCGAGCTGGCCTGCAAGCACGGCATCCATGTGCAAATGGGCGCGTTCCTCGAGGAGCCGGTACTGGCGAACCTGGTGCGCCTGGCCAATGCCTCGCGCAATACCCAGTTGCCGAAATTCGAGCACTTGCCGGCGCAGCAGCAACGGCTGCCGTTCGAACTCAACGAAAGCCAACAGGCACTGTGGATCGGTCGTGGCTCGTTCTACGACTACGGCGGCGTCGGCTGCCAGGGCTACTTCGAATGGGAAGTGCAGGCCCTGGACCGCGAACGCTTCACCCGTGCCGTGGGGCTGCTGGTCGAGCGCCATCCGATGCTGCGCATGACCATCGATGCCAGCGGACGCCAGAGCATCGGCGATGTCGACGGTACCCAGGCGGTCGAGTACGTCGATCTCAGCGCCCTGGATGCGGCGCAGATCGACCGGGAGATCGACCAGGTCCGCGAACGCATGGCCAACGAAGAAATCGGCACCACGCAATGGCCACTGTTCCAGTTCCGCATCAGCCGCATCAGCGCCGGCACCAGCCGTGTGCATCTGTGCATCGACATGCTGATCGCCGATGCCTGGTCGATCTTCCAGGTGATCATCCCCGACCTGATCGATCTCTACCTGGAAGATGACCCACAGCTGCCTGTGCTCCAGACCAGCTTCCATGACTACGTCGCCTATCGGCAAAAGGTGCTCAAGAGCGCGCAGTACCAGGCCGATCGCGAATACTGGCTGGACAAGATCAACCATCTGCCGGCGGCGCCGCGCTTGCCGCAGCTGGAGCCCGGGGAGTTCAGCGGCCCGTCGCGCTTCGAGCGATACGAGGGCAGCCTCGCCGTCGCGGCCTGGGAGCGACTCCAGGCCCAGGCCCAGGCGCGCAATATCTCGCCATCCGGGGCGGTCGCGCTGGCCTTGTGCGAAGTGCTGCGCTGCTGGAGCGAAGAAGACCGCTTCACCCTGAACTTCCCGGTCTCGGACCGGATGCCCGTCAGTGCCGATATCGACCAGGTCGTCGGCGACTTTACCAATACCCTGCTGGTGCCTTACGAAACAGCGGCCGCCGATACCCTCGAGGCTCGCGGCCAGAAGTTGCAAGGCGCCATCTGGCAGGCACTGGACCATCGGCTGTTCAACGGTGTCGAGGTGCTGCGCGAGCTGGCCCGGGCCCGTCGCAGTGGCGGTGCGCCGCTGATGCCGATCGTCCTCACCAGCCTGCTCGGGCACCCGGGCCGCCATGACGCGGCGCGTCTTGGGCAAGAGGTCTACGGCGTCTCGCAAACGCCGCAAGTCACCCTGGATGTGCAGCTGCGCGAATCCGAGGGCACCTTGTACTTCAAATGGGACTACCTGTCCGGGGTCATTCGCCCTGACGTGGTGGAAGCGATGTTCGGCGCATTCCGCACTCTGCTGCAGCAACTGGCCGACGACAGCGAGGTCTGGCAACGCACCTGGCTCGACCTGCGACCTGCCGCGCAGATCGAAGTACGCCAGGCGGTAAACGCGACCCAGGCGCCAGTACCGGAGGTTCACCTGCGCGACCTGCTGCTGGCACGGATCGCCGAACGCGCCGGGGAAACCGCCGTCCTCGATCCCCGGGGCAGCTACAGCTGGGGCGAAATCGGCCGGGCCGCGGCACGGATCGGCCAGATGATCCAGCAGGCCCGCAACCCCGGCGAACGCTTTGTCGGGATCGTGCTGCCCAAGGGCAGCGGCCACTATGCGTCGGTCTACGGCTGCCTGCTGGCCGGTGTCGGCTATGTGCCGGTGGATATCGACCTGCCGCCCGAGCGCATCCGCTCGGTGCTGTCCCAGGCCGGGGTGCGCACGGTGATCGCCGGTGCCGATACCCAGTTGCCGGAGCAGGCGCAGCGGCTCGTGCTGACGGACGAGGACCTGCGTGCCTGGGCCGGGCAGCACACGGACCTGGCCCTGGCCCCCCTGTCCGCGGACTACTCGCCCTACGTGATCTTCACCTCCGGCTCCACTGGCAACCCCAAGGGGGTCGAGATTCCAGAGGCCGCGGTGGTCAACCACGTCTATGACGTCGTCGAACGCTTTGGCCTGGATACCTCCACCCGCCACCTGGCGACTGCCGCCCTGCACTTCGACATGTCGGTCTTCGATATCTTCGGCCCCCTGCTGCACGGCGGCTCGGTGGTGGTTCCTGCCCAGGCCGCGGGCCCGGACCCCGATACTTGGCTGCGACTGCAGCGGCGCCACGGCGTGACCTTCTGGGCCTGCGTGCCGGCCATCATGGACTTGCTGTGCAGTGTCGCGGAAAACGCGCGCAGCTTCTGCGCGGTGGAATCGCTGGCCAATATCGTCATGGCCGGCGACTGGATCCCTCTGCCATTGCTGCCGCGAGCCAGGGCGCTGTACCCGAAGGCACGGCTGTACTCCTGTGGAGGCCCCACCGAGACCACCAACTGGTCGGTGCTGCACGAAATCGACGAGCAAGAAGGCCAAATGGTGCGTTCGGTGATCTATGGCGCGCCGATGCGCAACTCGGCCTATCACATCGTGGCGGGCGACTGGACCGATTGCCCGGATTGGGTGCCCGGGGAAATGCTGGTGCAAAGCGATGTGTCCCTGGCCTGTGGCTACATCGGCCAGCCGGAGCTGACCGGCAAGGCCTTTGTCCAGCACCCGCGCAGCGGCCAGCGGATGTACCGCACCGGTGACCTCGGGCACTACCTGCCCAACGGCGAAATCGAGATCCTGGGACGTCTCGACAACCAGATCAAGCTCAATGGCCTGCGCATCGAGCTGGGCGAGATCGAGAGCGTGGCCGAGTCCTGCCCCGGTGTCTCGCGGGCCTGTGCCGTAGCCCTGCCCGGTCCCGACGGGCATCCCAAGCAGATCGCCCTGGTCTATGTCGGCGAGCCCGGACTGGCTCCTGCAATCACCCAGGCCCTGACCCTGCGCCTGCCTGCCTACATGGTGCCGAAAACTGTCCAGCCGTTGCCCCAATTACCCCTGTCGAAGAACGGCAAGGTGGATGTACTGGCCCTGCGTGAAACCCTGAGGAATGACATGAAAGACTCCACCAGCAAGACTCCGCAAACCATCCTGCGCACCGTTATCCGGGTTATCGCCAGCCATCTTGAGGAGCCGGTGGTACTGCCCGAGGACAACTTCTTCGACCTGGGCGGCGACTCGCTGTCGGCGATGAAGATCAAGATCGAACTCGAGTCCCAGCTGTCCATCAGCGTGCCCCTGGAGAACCTCATGCTCACCGAGACCATCAGTGAGTTCGCCAACAGCCTGGACGCGGGGAACCAGCCATGATCAAGGACAACCTGCACCGGCAATGGCTGGAGGATGTGGACGCCTACCTGGATGGACGCACCACGCCACAGGAACTGGAGGCCAAGGGGCAACTGCGGGCCCGGGAAGTCTTGCAGTATGTCCAGGAACGCTCGACGTTCTATGCCAGGCACCTGCGTTCGCAACTGGGTGGCCCCAGCGCGCTGCCGGCGCTGGACGGCATACCGTTCACCACCAAGGAAGACCTGCGCGCCGTGGGCCGCTCGGTCTGCAGCCTGCCTTTCGAGCAGATCGCGGTGTACTACGAGACGACCGGGACCACGGGGGCGCCCACCCCCTGCCCTCGGGCGGCGATCGACGTGGACACCAGCGGTGCCTATGTACAGAAGGCCGTCGCCGACCTGTACCAGTCGACATTCGGCACCACCGATGCCCTTACCGCGATCATGGGACCGTCGGAGCTGTATGCGTTCGGCGATACCTATGGCGAGGTCTGCCGCAACCTGGGCATTCCCTATGTGCGGCTGTGGCCGGAAAGCCCTCGGGTCGGCCTGGTCAAGGCCGCCCAGCTGATCAACGACCTTGGCGTGCGCTCGCTGATCTGCTCCCCCGCCGTGGCCCTAGCCCTGGCCCGGCTCTATGTCAGCCAGGGGATCGACCCGCGCAAGACCGCGGTGGGCCAGATCATGGCGCTGGGCGAACTGTGCACGCCGCAGATGCTGAGCAATATCGCCCGGGTCTGGAATGCCCACTGCACCCATGGCCTGTATGGCTCCCAGGAAGCCCATGCGGTGGCCACCGGCTGCGCCAACGGCAACCTGCACTTCTCCGAGACCAACTACCTGGCGGAGATTCTTCCGGTTCCCGGAATGGAAGGCGATATCGGCGAACTGTGCCTGACGATGCTGGTACCCGGGGCCAAGCCGCTGATCCGCTACCGCACCGGCGACCTGGCGCGACTGCACGCTGCCGAGGAATGCGGGTGCGGCAATCGTTCTCGTTGCCTGCGGGTCTTTGGCCGGGTGAGCGATGTGATGACCCTGGCCGGTCGCCAGGTACTGCCGGCGCTGATCGAGTCGGCGGTGCTGGCTGCGGCCGAGTGGGTCTCTGGCTACGAGGTCAGGATCTGCACCGCCAGCGACGGCAGCGACCATGTCGAAGTGTCGATGGTGGCGGGTATCGGCGAGCGTTCGCTGGCCCAGGTACAGGAGCAGATGGCCGGCCATTTCGGCACCTCGGTCCAGCTGCAACTGGAGCAGAGCCTGGACCCGAGGACCGAGACCGGCGCCTACATTTCCTGGAAGCACGCCCGTATCCGCGATCAACGGGAGAGCACCCTGTGAGCGCGTTACCAGCCACCGCCTGCTCGGACGATGGCGTGAACAGGGCGGCGCGCCAGCCTACCCGGCCGATCGAAAGCGTGCCGTTTCACCCCGAGAGCATCGGCACCGACTACGGGATCAAGATGATCCGTAACTCATTGGCCCTGGCCAACGTCAACCCCATGGGCTGATCGCTCTGGAAAAAAGCCTCGGGTGCCGGCCGGATGCCGGTCGACACCCATTAATCTAAGGATTGGATAAACATGACTCACACCCCCGCGAATGCAACGCTCAATGAAAAACGATGGCAGGCACTGGCTGTCATCTCGATCATCCAGCTGATACTGCTGCTGGACGCCACCGTGGTGAACGTGGCCCTGCCACGGATCAAGCACGAGCTGGGACTCACGGACGGGTCCCTGACCTGGGTAGTCAATGCCTACCTCATCACCGCCGGATCGCTGTTGCTGCTGGGCGGGCGGATCGGCGACGCCTTTGGGGTGCGGCGCACCTTCCAGGTCGGCGTAGTGATTTTTGGCGCATTTTCCTTGCTGGCGACCTTCGCCGAA
This sequence comes from Pseudomonas sp. GW456-L12, assembly GCF_059424045.1. Lineage (NCBI taxonomy): Bacteria > Pseudomonadati > Pseudomonadota > Gammaproteobacteria > Pseudomonadales > Pseudomonadaceae > Pseudomonas > Pseudomonas sp. GW456-L12. The sequence continues at coordinate 172,263 of NZ_JBWKZA010000011.1, read as the reverse complement.
GATGCCACCGTGCTGATCGTCAGCCGTGCCGGGCAAGGGGTCGGCGAAGCCCTGGCTTCGGCCACCGGGCTGGCCATGGTGTCGTTGCTGTTTCCCGCAGGCCCCGAGCGCGGCAAGGCGTTTGGCATCTGGGCGGCACTGGGCGGCCTGGGCTCGATCATCGGCGTACTGCTGTCCGGCGTACTGACTCATTATCTGTCGTGGCGCTGGGTGTTCGGGATCAACGTGCCGATCGTCATGCTGCTGAGCGTGGCGACCATGGTCATGATTCCCAAGTTCACCCACCGCACTTCCACCCCTCTGGACCTGGGCAATGCACTGATCCTGGTGGTGGCCGTCGCCGCGACCGTCATGGCCGTGATGGGCTCCGGCATCGAGCACCTGCCCGGACAACGCGTGGCGCTCCTGGTGCTGGGCTTGCTGGGTATCGCCCTGGTGCTGCGTCGTTGCAAGCGTTCGGAAAACGGCATTATTCCCGCACGCCTGATGGCTCGCTCTCCCCGCCTGGCCGGCTACGCCATCGTGGCCATCCTGGCGGCGACCTCCGGCGCCTTGTTCTACCTGGGCGTACTGCTGCTGCAAGACTACCTCGGCCTGAGCCCGATGCAGACTGGCCTGGCCTGGCTGCCCTTCTGCCTGGGTTTCTTCCCCGGCATCTTCCTTTCGCAGTTCGTCATGCAGCGCTGGAGCCCGCAGGCGGCAGCGGTCGTCGGCCTGGCAACCTCGGCGCTGGGTTTCGCCTTGTTTGCCTTCGGCGTACCCCTGCATAGCTACTGGCTGGGAATGCTCCCGGCCATGCTGGTCACCTCCATCGGCTTCGGTTGTGTCGCACCGGTCGCTCAGTCGTTGGCCACCAGTGACCTGAGCGAGGCGGATGCCGGTGCCGGCTCGGGTATCACCACCACCATCCAGCAGCTGTTCCAGGTGTTCGGGGTCACCCTGCTGGCTGCCGTGGGCCTGGCGGTCTCCGACAGCACCGCAGTGCCGACCATCACGGCCAATGGTTTCGTCAGCGCTTTCGCACTGTCGGCGCTGGCGATGATCGGGGGTGCCTTGTTGATCTGGGCCGGACGCAATGCCCTGGCTCTCGAGCCGGCCCCATCGAGCCCCCAGCCGTAGGTTATCGTCATGCATCAGAACTACCTGATCCCTCCCTTCAAGGGACCCCTGGCGACGCTTTCCAGTGTCGCGGGGCTGCGGGAAAAATGGACCGGGGCGATGCTTGACCAGACGGGGCGCGCCTATTCTGGCGCGCTGCGTCTGGACTTCAGCGAGCAGTGTTGCCACGCGCAAGTATTCGACGCCGTGGCCCAGACCCTGGCCCGGCATCCGATCCTGGCGGCCCGATTCGAGATCGAAGGAGAACAACTGGTCGGCCGGGCCCCCAGCGAACAGGCATTGCGCCAGGCGTTGCGCGAGCAACTGGGCAAGGTGCAGGCCGCCGTCACCGACCAGGACTTCCTGGCCTATCGGGCCAGGCAAGCCGCCGAGCCCGGGCTGCGCATCGCCTCGGCGGTAGACGAGGCTGGCCTGCACATCTGGATCGGCTTCTGGATCTATACCTGCGATGGCGCGTCGATTGACCTGCTGCTGGAGGATATCGCCCAGCATTACTCGGGCCTGCCCCCGGTGTCCTGCAGCGCCTGGAACGACTATTGCCGGCTGCAGCACCTGCCGCCGCCGGCAAGCGCGGCGCAACGGCTTGAGATCTACCCGGGGACGGGGCCCTACGGGCTCGACGCACTGCGCGCCAAGGGCGCTGGCGGCATGGGGCGCATGCAGAGCCTGACGTTCACCTCCAGCGTGCCGCGCAGCAGGGTTCTGGACTATGCCAGGGCCCAGCGCGTGACGCCGTTCGTGCTGCTGTTGGCCATCTACCAACGGGCAATCAGTGCCGTCAGCGGTGCCGCCACGGTGGTGACCGGCGTCCCCTTCGCCAATCGTCCGGGCGCCGCGGCCCAGAAGCTGGTGGGGCCGTTGTCCAACACCATCCCGGTCAGTACCCGGCATGAGCCCGGCGAGCCATTGGCCGCGGTGATCAAGCGCGTGCAGCGGGCGGTGATCAATGCCGCGGCTCGCCAGGACATGGAGCCGGCAGCCTTGTATCCCGAGGGCATGTCTACCCGCACCGCCGGCTTCGAACTGCCGTTTCCCCAGCTGTTCAACGCCTGGAACTCACGCAGCGCAGGCAGCCGCATCGCCCTGGGCGACAACCAGTGGATGAGCCTGCGGTTATTGCCCAACGATACCTGCCGTGTGGCTTTCGAAATCACCCTGGATGAGCACACCGAGCATATTTCGGGGCGGATCGACATGGACGCCGCAGCCTATGGCGACCATGCAGGACAGGTCATCGAACAGATGATCAGCGATCTGCAAGGCATTCCCGGCGACTGATCCGCAAAGCGTGTAGACACCACCGCCAAGAGCGCAGTTCGCACAGTCCTGCGCTCTTGGTGGATGGCCTGGCTGCAACGAGCCGGGCATCGCTCCTGCCGATAACGCGTGGGGGTGTTCAATCCTCACTGACCGGCTTGAGTTTCAACGAGACAACATGAAGGTTTCGTACTCCAGGTCATCCAGCGCCGTCGATAACCGCGCCAGCCCCAGCAGTACACAGAGCAGCAGCGAGAAGGTGAAGCCATAGCCGAAGAAACTCGGCCCCAGGTACAGGCTCAGCAGGGTCAAGGCGCCGTTGAGTGCCACGAACAAGAGGCACAGTTCCAGCACGATCATCCGTTTGTCGAGGTAGAAAAACACGTTAAGGATCGCCATGAACACCACCTGGATGCTCACCCCGATCAGGTCGATATAGAACAGCGGCAGGTAGTAGCTGGACATCCCCAGCCACTCCAGTATGCGCGGGCCAAAGAGAAACAGCAGAACCACCGTCAGCCCCTGGACCTTGCAGATTTCCAGCAGGCCCTGGCGGATCGAGAAGGTCATCTCGGCTTTCAACGAACCGATATGCTGCAGGGTCTCGCCGTCGCGCACCGCCCGGAACAGGCGCTCGTACCATTCGGCGAAGTCGGTTTCGATCCTTACCAGGAACACCGCCATGCCAGGAATGATCGCCAGGTAGGCGAGGAAGATCGGCAAGTCATAAAGAATCGAGGCGCGCATCGGCCCGATCACCTGGCTCGAGGTCTGCGGGTTGAACCAGAAGATGAACTTGTCGATCCAGATTCCCAGGTTGTAGCAAAGCCCGGTCAACAGCAGGCTGACAAACACCTGGCGCCGGTCCAGAAAGTCGAAGGCCACCAGTTTCTCGGCCCGGTATTCGCGCAGGATGTCGTAGAGAAACAGGAACAATAGGCTGCTGTGCCCCAGCAGCAACGCCAGCAGCAGCCCTTCCATGCCCAGGTGCCTGAGGAAGAATGCGCTGCCGATCATCAGCCCATAGCCCACCAGCATCACCAGCAGGATGCGGTTATAAGCCTTCATCCCCGAGAGGAATATGATCACCAGCCACAGGTTGCAGAGCACCACGAAGTTGGCCAGGGTCAGCAGGCGGTAGATCAGCCCCTGGTCGAACAAGGTGATCAACAGGAGGATGCCCAGTACCCCGGCCCCCAGGGTCACCAGCAGCAGCATGCCCACCAGGTTCGGCAGGATTTGCTCGTACTTGCGCTCGAACAGGCGGTCGGAGACAAAACGGGTGAAGAAGAGTTGCAAGCCGCCGGTGAGGATCAGCGACGTGGCCATCAGGTAGGTCACGGTGATCAGGAACTGGCGGATCACTACCTCCGGAACCACCAGCCCAAGGCTGATGACCCCCACCAGCATCACGCTGAGAATCGACAGGACCCAGGGCCCGGAGCTGATCAGGCCGGCATAGACATAGGCATGCAGCGTCGCCGTGTAGGAGTCGCGCGAGAGAATCTTGCGCAGTTCGAAACCGATACCGGCCATTTACACGGCCTCCTTTTGCAGGGTGCCCATGGCGCTGTGATAAAGCCTGCGATAGCGCTCGATCATCAAGGTTTCGCTGTAGTAGCGGTGAACCCGCGACAAGCCGGCGGCCTGGGCGGACTTCCAGCGCTCGGGGCTGCGCAGCAGGTCGATGATTGCCTGGGACGTGGCCTGGGGATCGGCGATCGCCACCACCTCCCCGGCCAGCCCGAGATCGCGGTCGGACGCTTCGCCGCCCTCGATCAGCTCACGGCAGGAGCCCACATCGCTGCTCACCACTGGAGTACCGGCGGCCCAGGCTTCGAGAATCACCAGGGGCTGGGCCTCGCTGATGGACGTCAGCACCATCAGGCCCAGTTGCGGCAGGATGTCCTGGATCTTCTGGAACCCGAGGAACAGCACCTTTTGCTCCAGCCCGAGGCTGGCCACCAGGCTGCGACACTCGGCGACGTACTCGGGATCTTCCTCTTGCGGCCCGACGATCCAGCCTTCGACCTGCGGCATCACACTGACCACTCCCCGCATGGCCCGCAGGAAGGTCTTCACGTCCTTGATCGGCACCACCCGGCCGATCAGTCCGACCACGGGGGCGATGCCTTCGGCCCGGGACTCAAGGGCCTGGGTCCAGAGCTGCAGGTCGATGCCATTGGGAATCACTTGGGTGCGCTCGGCCGGTGCGCCGTCCTTGATCTGTCGCTGGCGGTTGCCGTCGTACAAGGCAATGATCTGGTCGGCGCTGTCGTAGACCAGATGACCGATGCGCTCGAAGAAGCGCACCCAGAGCATACGGATGTAGCCGGAGCCGGTGTCCATGCTGTCGTTGAGCGCCTGGTTGCTGGTTTCAGCGATCCAGCTGGCCTGGGCCAGGTCGATCTTGCGCTCCTTGGTGTAGATCCCGTGCTCGCTGAGCAGCAACTGGCACCCCCACAGTTGCTTGAGGATGCAGCCCGCCAGCCCGGCATAACCGGTTGAAATCGAGTGCAGGACCCGCGCCCGCGGCATGCGTCGGGCGGCATCTGCGAGCATCAGCAACGGCGACTGCATGGTGCGCAGGGTCCAGAAATAATTGACGAAGGAAGGATCGGCGCAATGCTGCTCGTACCCTTCGGTCAGCGCCTCCCAGCTGGGGCGACTGTAGAGCACGTCATCCAGGGTGATCCGCGCCTGGGCCAGGGAATCGAGCACGCCAATGCCCAGCTCGGCGGCCGGTTTTTCCGGGTTGTGCAGGTAACGGTAAAGGTTGCTCAATTCTTCCAGGGACGCGGTGTGGGCGACTCGCCTGTGCTTCGGATTGCGCCAGGCTTCCTCCAGATACACCTCTTCGATGTGCACGACGTTGGCTGGAATCTCATAGCGGCGCTGACCGTAGGCTTCGCGCTGGCCACCGATGAACAACACCGAAAAGGTCAGTTGCGGCAGCCCGAGGATCATCTGGTGAATCCAGCTGGACACACCGCCGCGCACATAAGGCCAGGTGCCCTCGAGCAACAGGCAGACATCGGCGATGGGCGTTGGGTTGACGGTCTTCTTCATGTCCAGGTCCTTATCAGCCCGGCAAAGGGCGGACGTTGTTGCATCTGCGGCGGCAAGCTGCTCAACAGCGCGGGAATCTCCGCATAGTTCCCGCTTTCAAAGGCGATTTCGGCACGGAACGGCAAGACCTTGGCCGGGTCCATGCCCGCTTCCTGGGCCTGGTGCATATGCAGCCGCGCCTTGTCGATATCGCCGCGCTCAAGGGCGATACGCCCGGCCAGCAACAGCAACTCGCCGCCCTCTCCCGCCTCCAGCGCCAGCCTGGCATGTTCGCCGGCTTGCTCCAGCACGTGCAGCTGGACGCTGCCCTGGGCCAGGCCCAGGTAGGCCAGTTCCCAGTACCAGCGCGCCAGGGTGGCATGCAGGGCGCCGGCCTTCCTGGGCGCGGCACCGGGCAACTGTTCGAGGGAAGACTGGATCCGCTGGTTGATATCGGTTTCCTGCTTGTCGAGCATCGAATACGCCAGGAGACGGACATCGTCGCTCGGATCGCCCAGGGCCAGCTTCAGAATCGGCACCGCTTCCTTGCCCGGCATCCTGCGGGTGGCGAGCAACGCCGCCAGGCGCTGGTCGGGGTCCGGCGCGTGGCGCAACACATCCTGCAAGCCACTGTCACCGAAGGTCGGCGAATGCAAATGGGACTGCGCGCGAAACGGCAGGCCGGGAATGCCGACGGCCTGCCACATCTGCGTATCGCGCTTGCGGGGCAGATACAGCGCCGGAAAGATCGCCGCAATCACCCCCACCGAGCCCAGCAACGGGACAAAGAACGCCAGGCTGAAAATGAACAGCGGACTCCACGGCAACGGCGTGCGATAGCGCGCCGGCAGCAGCCGCCAGACCGCCGCCGTCAGCAGGCCGCAGGCGATCCCGTGGGTCATTGCATACAGCAGCGCGATCTGCGGGTCGGGCAACTGCGCCGTCAGGCTGGCCCAGCTCCCCGCCTCGAAAAACAACGCTGCGCTAAACAGCCACTTGCTGATCATTCAGGCCACACTCGTTGTACAGGAAGTTACGCAGCCCATCCCGTTGCCGGGCCGACTCCAGGTCGTAAGGCAGCACGGTGACCCCCAGGCTGGCCAGTTCCACGCTCATGCCGAAATGCTCGTGAATCAGCTTGCCCAGGCGCGCCAGATAGCCTTGGGCGCCCTCGGCACTGGTCAGTGGCAACAGCACCAGCAACAGAGCGTGCCCGCGGTTGTTGGCAAGGCCCAGATGCAGGTCCAGTCCGCGCTGGCTGCGTTCGAAAAGCCGCGTCAGTTCATCGTTGGCCTGGGTCGATTCAAATGCATAGAGGCAACCGGACAGGCCGTGCTGCTCGACATCCACCAGCGAACGCTTGAGCTGGCGTGTGAAGTGTTGGGCATCGTCGCTTTCCAGTTGCAGCACCTGCAAGTCAGAGTGCAGCAGGTCGGCGATATGCCCGGCCAGCAGCGCCAGCAGGCTGAGGGTGCGCTCCTGGAAGGCGAAGAACGGCATCTGCCGTACCGCGAGGATCGCCAGCACCTGTCCCTGGGTGTCCACCAAGGGAATACAGGCCTGCAGGGACGACACCGAAGCCTGCCCGCCGCTATCGAGCAGCTCTTCACGCACACTCACCAGTTCCTCGCGCTCCAGGCACAAGCGCACCAGCAGGTCGTTGTGGTCCAGCGGCCCCATGGTCCCGGTGGCGGCCAGCAGGGTCAGGTTCGGCGACGCATGGCCGGCCTGCTCCACGCGATACAGCGCGGCTACCCGCAACGAGCCGTACTGGCCAAGCAGGCTCAGCACGGGCTCGGCCAGCAGGCTCAGCGGGTCATCGCCATTGGGCAGCACGCGCAGGCGATCGCGCAGGCCCAGCAACGAACTGCGCAGGCTCTGGTCGCTGCCGGCCAGGCGCTGCTCCAGGCGATCGTGGGACACCCGCAGAATCTGGTGCGCCCGGGTGAAATCGTCGAGCCGGTACTGGCGATACTCGTTGGCCATCTGCAAGCGCAGCAATCGCCGTTCCCACAGGTCTCGCACCTCGCCCACGAGCATGCCGCAGACCAGCACGCCGACAATGTAGGAGGGAGCGATCTGCGCGTAACCGGGCAGCCCCGACTGGCGCAGGATGAAGAACGCCGCCACCAGCAGGCTGGCGCTGATCAGGCCGCGGACAAACCCGTAGCGCACACCCAGCAACAGCGGCGCCAGCACCGACCAGGGAAACTCACCCTGCACCTGCAGCGGGTCTTGTGGCGCAAGCCACAGACCCACACCGATGACCAGGGCCGTCACCAGGAAAGTTTCCAGCCATGACGCCGGACCGCTGGCGCGGGGCGCCAGCGCGTAGTCCATGTGTGGAGATCTCATGACAGTCACTCGATCCTGAGGCCACCGACAAGCTTGTCGAGCACCTTCTGCGCCGCACCGGCCAGGCTTTCGCGGGACCAGCCGGCACGGGCGCCGCTATTGCTCCAGAGCACCTTGCCGGTGCCCGCCTCGACCACCCGCAGGCTGATGCCCACCGCCGGCTCGCCATCCAGGCCATTCTTGTACTGCCACTCTTCAATGCTGCCGGACACCACATAGTCGAGATTCTGCTCGCGAGCCCAATCCATGGCACCGGCCAAGCGCTCGTTATCATCGAGCAGGGCTTGTTCGCCCTGCCCCGCCGCGCCGTTGTAGACCTGGGGTTGCAGGCCCCGGCTGCTCAGTACGCTAAGCAGAATCTGCTCACTGCGCTCGCCGGCCTGGGGCGTCTGGGAATAGTTGACCAGCGGCAACACGCCCCAGCGGGCGGATTTCGACAGCTCGGGGCTGTCCTGACCGGTAAAACTGCTGCAGCCGGCCATCAGCAAGGCGACCATCGCCAGACTCACGCAACGAATGGATTGCATAAGGTTCACTCCTCTTTGAATTCCATGATCAGCGTCCAAAACGGACGCTGTAGCTGACACCTGCCGTGCCCCCGGACTTGCCCGTTCCGCCTTGTGGGGCCGACTGGTAGCCGAAGGTCACCGCCAATTCGTCATCCCCTATCACCTCGGTGCCGACACCGGTACTGACGGCGTAGTTGATGGTGTTGTCGGTCCACTGCCAGCCTGAGCTGACGTCTACCAGCCAGGTGTACTGCCCACGCGTGCGGTTCAGTGCCCCCGGGAAGCCACGCCGCCACGAACTGCCGAAGAACAGCTGGCCGTAGCGCTTTTGCAGCAGGGTCTGGCTGGTGATCTGGTTCGGATCCTCGAGGCCGGCCCCCGCCAGGTCGATGCCCCCGCCCAGGGTATTGGCCAGGTTGGGCAGCGAACGGTGGTCCAGGCTGTTTTGCTGGTAGTCGATGCCGCTGCGCAATGCCCAGTTCGGCCCTTCGAACTGCAAGGTGTGGTCGAACTCGATCTTCAACGCCTGGCCACTGCCCAGGTCATCGCCGCTGCGGGTCGAGAACCAGCGCTGGGCCAGGCTCCAGGACAACTGGTCACGGGCCGAATAGCGATGCCGCCCGCCGACCCAGACATCGTCCTGCTGGCCGAAGGCACGCATCAGCCCGCTGTCCTCGTTCTTACGGTGCCAGTCGGCGCCGACGTCCAGTTCGTTGCCGCTGTCCACCTGCCAGGTGCGGCTGGCGCCCAGGCCGTTGCGGTCATCGTCCTTGCGCAGGCTGCTGTCGAAGATCAGCGTGTAGTTGCCGTCCTCCAACTGCCGCTGCAAGGTCAATCCGGTATTGGTCTCGTTGCCCAGGCGTGATTCATCGAGGGTGTCGCCGCTGTATCGGCCCTGCTCCACCACGAGCTTGGCGTACCAGTCGTCATTCAGGTAACGCGCAGCGCTCAGGCGCGGGCCGTTGAACACCAGCCCGCCGTAATCCTGGCGTTCCCAGGCGATTTGTACGCCCTGGGGCGTGCGCTCGGTCATCTCGATGGCCTGGCGCCGCAATTGCTCACGGATCGCGGGAGGCTGGTCCTCGCCTAGCGCCGACAGGTCGACGGCCAGCGCTTCGCCGCCACGACCCAGGCTGTTCAGGGCCTCGACCCGCTGCGCCGGGTCCAGGCCATCGCTGGCCACCAGGCGTTCCAGGGCTTGGCGATTGTTGCCGTGCAGGGCTTGCTGGATCTGTTCGTAGCGACTGACCTTAAGGCCACGGGCGCGGGCCCAGGCCAGCCAGTCATCCTTCTGCGCCGACTGATTGATGTCATCCAGGCGCACCAGCATTTGCTCGAACCACAACTGCAGCATCGGCCTGGAGCCGTCCAGCCATTGCATCTCCTTGTTCTGCGCCTTGCGCGACGAGTAGCTGCTGGCCACCAGACGCAGCCAGGTCGCATAGCCCTGGGGCGTGGCGCGGATCTGCTCGGGCGTCACCTGACGATTGAGCTTGAGCCGCAGACGCTGGGCCGAGTCGGCATAACCGGCGCCTTCCAGCGCATCGGCGTAGGCCGCCTGGACCATCCAGTCCCGGGGATTGGCTTGCAGGTACAGGCGGTACCAGGCCAGGGCCTCGGTATTGCGCCCCAGCAACTGGCTGGCGGCGGCAAACGGCAGCCAAAGCGTGCTGTCACCGCGCGCCAGGGAACGCCATTGCTGCAGCAGCGGCTTGATCTCGCCCGTGCGCCCCAGGTCGACATACAGCCACATCAGGCGTTCGCGGAAGGTGTTGTCCTCCGGGAAGCGGCTCAAGCCCAGGCGATACAGGCGCTGGGCCTCGTCGTGATGACCCTGGTGGACCAGCAGCGCCCCGCGCGCTGCCAGGACCTGGGAATAGTCGGCGGCTTCCGGGTACTGGTCGGCCTCCTTGAGCAGATCGATCACCAATGGCCAGTCCTGAAGCTCCTGGGCCAGTTGCAGGGCCGCGACCAGGCGCCGCGGATGGTGCCCCTGGCGCCAGCTGTCGACGGTCAACTGCAAGGCCTTGCGCGGATCGCGGGTGCGATAGAGGGCGATCAGCTCACTCTCGTCGCCGGTATTGAGCGAGCCCTTGATGGCCAGCATCTTCTCCAGTGCGAGCTGCAGTTCATCGTCCGACTCCAGGTCCCAGGCCAGCGCGGCACGGGACTGCCAGTAGTCGAGGTCGTTGATTTTGTTGCCGTCGACCGCGGTGATCACCTTCCAGGCCGACTGGCTGTCAAACAGCTTGAGGTGGTTGTTGGCCCAGTCCACCCGCTCGGCGCTGGTCAACGGATAACGGCTGGCGAAATTCTTCCAGACCGCCAGCCGCTGTGGGTACTGCTCGGTGTTTTCCAGGTTCTGCAACAGGCGGACCCAGGCCAGGCGGTGCTTCGGGTATTTGGCGACATAGCGGCGCAACCACTTTTCCGCCTGCTCGGGCGTGCCCCGGGATTCTTCGGCGTACACCAGGGCATCGAGTTCGACATTGCTCAGGGCGCGGCTGTCCATGATCCCCGCCAGCAGCGGAATGCCCCGGTCGAAGTCGTAGCTCTGCATCGCCAGGCGCCAGGTGTGCTCGAACTCGGCCGGGTTGTCACGCAGCTTGCTCAGGCTGATCCAGTAGCCCAGCGCCGAGGCCGAGTCGCCCCGCCATTCGGCGAGATGGGCCATCTGCTCCAGCAGCAACGGATCCTCCGGATGTTGCTCCAGCAGTTGCGAGCCCGCCGCATGAGCGCCCTTGAGGTCACCGAAGGCCAGTCGCTGCCTGAACTCCTTGGCCAGGATTTCCGGGTTGTCGGGCTGCGACTTGCGCCATGCGATGAAAAATGACTCGGCCAGGTCCGGACGCTTGTGCGCTACCGCCACATCGACGCCCCGGTCAAGCAGCGCAGCATCGAATTGCGCATCCGGTTGCGCGGCCAGTTCCCGGGCCAACAGCTCGGCCGCCTGAGCGCCGCGATCCGCCGCCACCAGGGTGTTGAAGGCTTGCTGCAGGAACTGGCGACGCGCTTCAGGCGCCTGGCTGGCATCGAGCAACTGCACATAAAGGTCGGCTGCGCGTCCGGGTTGCTCGCTGGCCTGGTACCACTTCGCCGCCTCGGGCAGCCAATGCTCACGCTGCCCTGGATCGCGACGCGCCAGTTCGGCATAGGCGTCCGCGGCCAGCCCCGGGGCCTGGACACTCAAGGCCAGCGTGGCCAGGCGCTCAAGCTGGGGGGATGGCAGTGTCTTGTAGTCAAAGGCCTTGAAACGTTCGGCCAGGGCCTGCAACGCTGCACTGTCGGTGCTGTTGGTCAGCGCCAGGGCATCCAGTTGCAGGCGGTAGTAGGACTTCAGCGCTGGATCGGCCTGTGGCCATTCGGCCAGGTGTTTTTCCGCCCTCGGGTAATCGCCCAGCTGAATCAGCAGGTCGAGCAGTTGGGTGCGCAATTCGTTGTTTTCCGGGTGGGCCGCCAGCAGCACCTCGGCATAGCTGGCGGACACTTCGTCCGGGGGGCCGAGCGTGGGACGGAAGGTATCTTCGTTGCGATAGGTCGCCCACAGCAGCACGCCGACGACCATCGCCACCAGCAGCAATGCCCAGGGGTTGAGCAGCCGTGCGCGTGGCGCCTTAGTTGCAGAAGAGTTGGGCATCACTCACCTGCTTCATGGGAAGTTGGAAATGCCACAGGCCCTGCTCGGACTTGCCGGCATAACGTTGGCCCCGGACCTCGACCCGACAGGCGCTGGCCGAACGCACCGAGAACTCCAGGTTGAATTGGCCGGCAAAAGAGAAGCTCACCTGTCGGTCACTCACATAACGCCAGTCACGCAAGGGAATATTCGCCAGCTCCAATGCCGGACGCGGGTCACGCTCGGGCCGCAGGGCCAGCAGCGCATGGTCGCCGCTCAAGGCCACATAACGGCCCTGGGGCAGATCACGGACACCGGCCACGCTCCGCGAACGACCCAGATCCGGCCAGCCCAGCTCCGGGTCCAGGCGCAGGGTACGCAAGCCGTCCATGCCGCGGACCTGCCAGTCGCCATTGGCGGTGCGGGCCAGGCTGGCCTGGTACAGGCCATGGACCCGATCGAGGTAGTCGCTCATCCACAACGACAAGGGCTGCTGGCCGCGCATGAACCGGTAGATATCGGCCATGGCCTTGATCGACGCCTGCTTGGTGCCCGAATAGAAGTGGTAGTACAGGTGAATGCCGCGCAGGCGCCGTGGGCTGTCGGTCAGCTCGAACGTATCGATGACGTCGCGAAAGCCGTAATACGGGCCTTTCCAGAGGTTGGTGTACATGTTCTCGTTGATCACCGGGGCGTAGTACTGCAAGCCGCCTTCGGTGGGACGCAACAAGGGGTACAGGCCGGTCAGCGACGAATTGGCTTTGGTCAGGATGGTCTGCCCGCCGTTGACGTTTTTCAGCCCGGCGTCGTAGGCCAGCTTGATGGTCTCGGCGCTGGGCAGCGCATCCCCCGGCCAGAAGAGCAACTTCACCGGCTTCTGCGCAGTGGTCAGGCGGCTGTTGATGTAGTCCCGCGAACCGACGATCTCGCGCTTGAAGTCCAGGGTCTTGTAGCCCTGGATGTTCAGGCGCAATCCGTATTCGGCGTGGAAGTCTTCGTCCTGCCTGGCCTTTTCCGGCTGCAGGTAGAACGGGTGGCTGTAGGTGTGGCTGGCAACCTCGACTTTGGGATCGGCAAAGATCTCCTGGGCGAGGGGCTCCAGCTCCCTGGCGAGGAACGGCGACATGCCCTTGGGCCCGACCTCCCCTTCGATGATCGAAACCGAGGTCAGGTACGGGTTGGGACGAATGTAGTCATCCAGCACCTGGCGCCCGGAATAAGGGGTGCCGCGCACTTCGGCATGGGATGGGAAGCCATCCCCGTCGATATGCACCGTGGCGATCCGCCGGCCGTTCTCGGTGGTGGTGTCCGGGCGCGGTTGCGCCGGCAGGCGCAGGGCTTTCTGGATAAAGGCAAAGGGGTCGAGAATCCAGCGGCTGCGCTCGACATTGGTCTCTACCACATAAGGCGCCAGGGCCATGCCCCCCCAGGTGCCGATGGCCACGGGGGCGTACTTGCCGCCCTGCTCATCCCCCAGCAACAGGGCCGGTTGCGGCCCGTCGGGCAGCAGCGTCATACGGGTCAGCTCTCGGGTGCGCGCCACTACCGGCGCCTCGAAGCCACCGATCAGGGCCTTGTCCTGGCTCAGCACTCGCAGTGCGCCGCGAGCCCCCGGCGCCGCGAGGTTCAGCCCCAGGCGCTTGAGCAATGCGCGATCCTCGATCGGCAGGCCGGCCATGATGGCCAGCGGCACCCGTTCGTCCAGGCGTTGGCCAATCCAGCCATTAAAGGCACGGCTGTCCTGGGGTGGGCCGCTGGTCATCCACACCACCACCCCGGCGTACAGGCCGGCGAAGCTGTGGGACGGCAAACTGGCATCGGCCGGCAGATAGTCCACCCGATAGCCCAGGTATTCCAGCAGACCGCCAAGCATCCGGTGCCCGGCGTGATCGTAGAGTTCGCCTTCGCGCGGGTCGTAGAGCATGGCAATGCGCCGCGGCTGTACTTCCACGGTGCTCATGCCGATGGCGTTGAGGTCCGGGGTGGTGACCACCGGGATAAAGCCTTCCTGGCTCAATTGGCGAACCAGCTTGCGCGCTTCTTCGCGACGGTCGGGCGGCAAGTAGTCGATGGCCACCAACGGCATGTTTTTCGCGCGAAGTGGCTTGAGCTCACCTTCAAGCCAGTTGCGGTCGGACTCGGAAACCGGGCGATAACGCTTGGCTGAGGCATCCCAGCCGGCATGGATCGATTCGACGGCCACGGCCGAGGCAACGCCATCGAGCTCGCCCAGCACTTCGAAGCCCCGGTTGAAGAACAGCTTGAGGTTCGGCTGGCGGCTGTGCAGTTCCCGCAGAAACGCCGCCAGGGCTTTGCGTTGCGGTTCGCGATGAGCCTCGGGGAGCAATTGAAAGCTGTCGAGCGTATCGAGGAACAGACCGGCATAACCCTGCCCTTGCAACGCCTTGGCACGCTTGAACAGATGTTCGCGCCAGGCCGGCGTCGAAATATCCATGACCTGGCTATTCCAGGCCTTGTTACGCGTAGCGCTTGCGCTGCGGGTCAGCGACGCTTTGTCCAGGGCGACGCGGTCGCCATCGAACTCACCCACCGACAGGTAGGCGAACGGCTGGCTGCCAAGTTCGCGCAAGGTGGCAACATTGGCGGTGCTCATATGGCCCGGCTCGACCACAACCCATTCGAACTGCGCCAACTCTTGAAGCGGTGGCCGATCGGCGTACCAGAACCCGACACTGGCGGGCGCCGCCGGCGAGGCTTGCACCACCGAGTGGGTCGCACACAACGCCAGCGCGGTAAACAGCCGCCGTACCCCTTTGCAAACACGCCCCCTGCGAAACTCGATGTCCATAAATCACTCTTGAGTAAATCAATCCGCGCGATACCGGACCCGCGAGCCCTCTGCAACCGGGCCCGCAAGGCGTGGCATTAAAGACTGTGGTAAAGCCGTGCCAGGCCTTCAGCCACGGTGGTTGGCGACCCCAGGTCAAAGCGTTCGCGCAAGCGGCGATTGTCGGCCTTGGAATGCCGGATATCGCCCGAGCGGGCAGCGGCATGACTCACGCTTAGGGGTTTGCCGCTGATCCGTTCCAGGGCCGTAATCAGGTCATTGAGCGTGGTGACCCCGCCGAGACCGACATTGGTGGCATCAGCCGCGGGCTGGGGGTGTTCCAGGCCCTGGAGCAGGATCTTCACCAGGTCTTCGACATAGACAAAATCGCGGGTTTGCTCGCCATCGCCGAACACCACGATCGGCCGTCCGCTTTTCGCTCGCTCGCTGAAAATGCTGATCACCCCGGAGTACGGCGACAATGGGTCCTGGCGGGGCCCGAAGATATTGAAGAAGCGCAGGATCACCGGCTCCAGTCCATGCTGGCGACGATAGAAATTCAGGTAGTGCTCGCTGGAAAGCTTGTCCGCGGCATAAGGCGTCAGGGGGGACTTGGGCGTGTCCTCATCAATCGGGGTGCCCTCCCCGTTATTGCCGTAAACCGCGGCACTGGAGGCAAAGACCACTCGACGGATGCCCGCGGCGATCATCGCCTCGCATACCCGCAGCGTGCCGATGAAATTACTTCGATGAGTAGCTGCCGGGTGTTCGACCGAGGCATGGACCGAAGCGACAGCCGCCAAGTGCACCACCGCGCAGCACCCCTGCATGGCTTCAGTGAGGGTCGCGGCATCGGCGACATCGCCGACCACCAGTTTCAAGGCCGCGCTGTCCATCGGCAGGTTGCTGACCTTGCCGGTAGAGAGATCGTCCAGAACCCGAACGGCATAGCCTCTTGCCAGCAACGCATCCACTAAGTGGGAACCAATGAAGCCAGCCCCCCCGGTTACCAGTACTCGTTTGGCAGACATAGATCATCCCTAAAAAATATCGCAACCCCCATCGTCTAAAACCGGCACCCCCACGAAAATGAGCCATGGCTGTTGGCCTTATGGCTGATCTTTCCGTGGATACCTGATCTTTAACAAAGGCTGTATCGCCTTTTTCTGGAGGGCCTCAGAAGTCCGGCGTCAAAAAAACATCAGTTAAATGACGCAAAACAGAAGCGGATACTGGGATACGAATGCCATCATGTCAATAATACGTCTAATTTTTAAGATGAAGCTGTTGGCGTCAAAAAAAGCCAGCATATTGACGCGCGTCCCCCTGGAGCTCTGGGCTTTGCCCCGGCAATGGAAAATCCATTTTCACGGCGATGCGCGCGCCTTGAACCTCTGCATGCGGGACCTGAGTCGGAATCACGCCTCATTGATCTCAAAACACGACACCCGTATTGAGCGGGGCACCCGAGTGCTATAGAACCCCTTGGCGGTATTGGTCAGCGCGGCGCCATCTTTGCCCTGCTGCGTATTTACCCGCTCCGTTTCCATTCAGGTATCGAGTATGAAATCAAAAATAAACCAAGCCTTGATTACCCCTGCGCTCTTCTCGCTTCTGATGTTCCAGTGGACGCCTGTGTTTGCCGAAGAGGCTGCCAGTTCCCCCTCCAATCTCTTGACCGCGGCGGTTGCCTGGAAGCAGACGGCGGCTGAGTTCGAGGCGCTTTATTACCAAGGCTTCAACATCGCCAGGATGCGTCTGGACCAGGCCCTGCAAGCCCGCAAGGACGGCGACCGACCGTTGGCCGTCATCAGCGATGTCGACGATACCGTGCTGGGTAGCAACAGCTACTGGGGCTACATGATCAATTCGGGGAAAGAGTTTTTCGATGACGGCGCCTGGGACCAGTGGGTCGCCGACAATGGCCCGGTCGCCACGCCCGGGGCAGTGGAGTTCTTGAATTACGCCCAATCGAAGGGGGTCGAGGTGTTCTACGTCACCAGCCGCGACCAGGGCGAAAAAACCAAGGAATATGCCCTGGCCAACTTGCGCAAGAACAAGCTGCCGTTTGCCGATGAACAACACCTGACGGTCTATCGCGACAGCTCCAACAAAGAGCCACGGCAAACGGAAATCGCCAAGGACTACGAAGTGGTGGTCATGCTGGGCGACAACCTCAATGACTTCAAACGCAAGTACTACGTCGCGGACGTCAAGCAGCGCAACAGCCTGATGACGGAAGACAAAGAGCAGTTCGGCCGCAAGTTCGTCCTCTTCCCCAACCCTACCGACGGCCATTGGCTCAAGGCGATCTTCGGTGATTCGGAGCCACCGGCCACCCCGGAAAACCGCGCCAGGTTCAAGGCCGCGGCCGAATCGACAGCCTGGCAACCAAAGCAGTAATCCTGGGCCACCTGTCCTGCCCGCGCCGTTCGAAAACCGGCGTTTTTCCGCAACCTTCTGAACGCTGCATATCCACTCAAAATGATTGGCCCGGCCAGCATTTTGAGTGGAACTGACTAGACCGCAATCGCCCCCGCCCGCCCCGACTCCACCACAAAGGACTTGAGGGTCGAGACACTGGCATACGGGTCCCTGGGGTCGGAAATGATCCGTAAGTGGGTCAGCATCTTCCGTTCTTCCAGCTCCACCGCCACATATCCCCGCCAGCGGCTCTCGAAAAACCTTACATGGGGATTGAAGGGCAGGATGGCGTCGAACGACTGGCCGTCGGACGTGACCGAGGTGCCGACGAATTCAGTGGCGACGATCCGCGAGTCTGGGTCGTGAGCGCGCGCATGCAGGTCCGTGACCCAGAACGAATGAATGTCGCCGCCCCAGAACACCGGGTTACTGGCTCGCCGGCGTTCGATGGAGGCCAGCACGCGTTCGCGAGTCGCCCTGTAGCCGTCCCAGCCGTCGGTCCAAGACCCCAGCGCCTGGCTCGCCGGGACGTGCTGGAGCAGCGGCGCCACCAGCAGGTCCTGGGCGATCACATTCCATTGCGCCCGGGACTGGGCCAGGCCCTGGTCCAGCCAGGCTTCCTGCTGCCAGCCCAGCATGGTGCGCCCAGGGTCGCGCAAATCCAGGCAACTGTCTTCGGCGATATGCCCCTGGTGGCTGCCATTGGGCGCAATGCACGGTTGCTCGGAGCGGTACTGCCGGCCGTCCAATACATGGAATCGGGCCAGTCGCCCATAGTCCAGGTTCCGATAAATGCGCATGTCCGGCCCCCGCGGCAGGCTGGTGGCGCGTAGAGGCATGTGTTCGTAGAAGGCCTGATAGGCCGCCGCGCGCCGCTTGAGGAACGCGGCTACCGGAGTCCCCGGATCCTGGGACCAGCGATTGGCGTAGTCGTTCTGCACTTCGTGATCGTCCCAGGTCGCCACGCTGGGCGCGCTGGCATGCAGCGCCTGTAAGTCAGGATCGGTCTTGTACTGGGCATAGCGGTTGCGATAGCCCGCCAGGTCCAGCGCCTCGTCACTGCTGTGGGGGCGAATGATCTTGCCGGAGTCGGGCGCATAGGATTTTTCGTAAATGTAATCGCCGAGGAAGAACACCAGGTCAGGTTGTTCCGCGGCCAAGTGGCGGTAGGCACTGAAGTAGCCGCGCTCCCAGTGAGAACAGGAGACAAAGCCCAGCCGCGCCGACGCCATCGCGTGCAGCGGCGGAGCCGTGCGCGACTGCCCTGTCGGACTCTGCGCCCCGAGGCTTTCAAATTGGTACCAATAGGGCCGCCCAGCTTCCAGCCCCGCGACCTCGACGTGGACGGAATGGGCGAAACGCTCAGTGGCCATGACTTCGCCTTGTTTCACGATCCGCCTCATCGCCGCGTCACTGGCCACCCGCCAGCGCACCGGCACCGAACGGTTCAAGCCACCACGCCCATCGGCCGCGTTGAACAACGGCGCCAGGCGGGTCCAGATGACAAAGCCATCCGGCAGCGGATCGCCCGAGGCCACGCCCAGGGTGAACGGGTAGTCGATGCCGGCACTACGGGCGAAGGGGCTGAGGATCGAAAAAGCCGTCGCCACCGCCAGGCCCGACAGCACCCGGCGACGGCCCGGATCCACCGGCTTGCGGATATCGTCGCTCATGACGCGGGCCGCCAATCGGCGCGCAACAGCCCGTACGATGGAATCGCTGCGGTGTTGTCAGCGATCCCGGGGCCGTTGGCCAGCTCGAACAGTGTCTCGGCCTGGTGTTTTTGCAGCGCTTTGAGCGCCAGTCGCGGGGTGAGTAACGAAGGAAGTACAGCGCTCATGTCGAGGGGCTCGCCGATAAATGCGCAAAAATGCGCCCCTGGCATGTCAATTTCATGACCATCAAAAATAACTGATGGTTCTTCTGAAATCCGCGTCCTAGACACCTAAAAGCTTAAATTAAAGTTAACCAATCGGTCATTTTCCGTTGCTAGCGTGGCGCCCCTAATCAATGACGGGGTAACGGAATGAGAACCTGGGACGAACCGAAAAAACGCAAGGCGCACATCGAACTGATCCCGATGATCGACGTGATGATGTTCCTGTTGGTGTTTTTCGTACTCGTGAGCCTGAACGTGATTCCGGCACTGGGCATGAAGACCCAGTTGCCCAGCGCCAGCAGTTCGCAACAGCTCAAGCCGCAGAACAAGTTCATCCTCACCCTGGGCCTGGAAGGCCAGTTGCAGCTCGATGGCAAGGACCTCAGCGTCGAAGCCCTGGTGCCGGCGCTCAAGGCTGCGCAAAAGCCTGACAGCAAGTCGACCATCATCGTCAACAGCGACAAGGGCGTGGAAGTCTCCCGCCTGGTCGAGGTCATGGACACCCTGCGCCTGGGTGGCTTTACCTCGGTCTCCATCGCCACGCGCAAGTCCTGATCATGTACGCCCTGTTTCGTGCGCGTCAGTTGCTGGGCAGTGTCCCGGCCCTGATCGCCCTGGTGCTGATTGCACTGGGTGTCCAGTCGCAAACCCTGAAAGTGCAGCCGGTGTATGACGAGTCGGCGGTTGAAATCGCCCTGGTCGAACCAGAACCGGAGGCCGTCCCCGAGCCCGTGGTGGAACAGGAACCACCGCCGCCGGTCATCGAAGACGAAGACGCCGAGCCGGCCCCTCCTCCGCCGCCGCCCAAGCCACAACTAAAGCCACTGCCGAAACCCAAGCCCAAGCCCAAACCGCTGCCCAAGCCAGCGCCCGTGGCCGCCAAGGCAACGCCGACACCCACGCCGCCGGCCACCGCCAAACCCGTGCAACCCGCCGTCGCCCCGACACCGACGCCTGCGCCACCTGCCCCGCCGAAAGTCGACGGCCAGGCCCTGGAAGGCGGCTATCTCAAAGGTTTGCGCAACGAGCTGGACACCTACAAGCAGTACCCCACCGGACGCCAGGCGTCCCTCGAACGCCCCAGTGGCGAGGTGGTGGTCTGGTTGCTGGTGGATCGCCAGGGCCGCGTCCTCGACTCCGGGATCCAGACCCAGGCGTCAAGCATGCTGCTGAACCGGGCCGCCACCAACAGCCTGCGCCGGATCAAGCAGGTCAAGCCGTTCCCCGAGCAAGCCTTCGGTGGGCGCAACGAGCAACGTTTCACCGCCACCTTCAACTACAGCGTGCAGTAAGCACCCAACAGCAGGACGACAGTGATGAAGTTCACCCGGATTCATCTGGCACTCGTTGCCGCGAGCATGGGCCATGGGATCGCCATGGCAGACACCAGCGACAGCGACGTCGGCACCATTGGCGTGCAAGGCAAGGCCACGGCGGGCGGTGGCTACATGGTCCAGGAGGAGAGCGTCAAGGCGCGCTCCACGGTGACCAAGGAGGCGCTGGATAAACAGACCGCCACCGGCAACGCCGTCGACAAACTCAAATACACCCCGGGCCTGAACATCTCCAGCGAAGATGCCACCGGGCTTTCGGGTTTCCGCTTCACCATGCGCGGGCTCAACTCCGACCAGGTGGGGATGTCGGTGGACGGCATGCCGATCAACGACTCCGGCAACTACGCGCTGTACTCCAACCTGCTGGGCGACCCGGAAAACATCGAGCAGATCTTCGTCACCCAGGGCGCGGCCGAGGCCGATGGCCCGCACATCGGTTCCAGCGGCGGCAACATCGGCATCGTGACCATCCGCCCGACCAAGGAAACCGGCGCCTTCGTCAAGCAGGTGGCTGGCAGCAACGGCACCTTCAAGACCTTCGCCCGGCTCAATACCGGCGAAGTCAACGGCCTGAGCAACTGGCTTTCGCTGTCCCACACCGAAGGCGAGAAATGGCGCGGCGACGGCGCGGTGCGGGCGGACAAGGTGGAATGGAACAGCTTCTTCGACATGGGTGGCGGCAACACGGCCAACCTGATCCTCAAGTACCACGAGCAGGACAACAACAGTTACAGCCAGTTGACCAAGACCCAGTTCCAGCAGAACGGTCGCAAGTACGACCCCTACCCTTCGACGCCGGCCCTGGGCAGCAACGGCAAGGTCAGCAGCTACTACGCCCTGGCGCAGAACCCGTTCCAGACCTTTACCGCGGTGCTCAACACGCAATTCAAACTGGCCGACAACCTGGCCCTGTCGGTCATCCCGTATTACTACTGGGGTAATGGCAGCGGCGTGGGCGCCTCCAGCTATGCGCTGAACAGCGGTTCGAACCGGGGCGGCGTGTTCGACCTCAGCAACCTGCAGACCGCCGCCCAGTACAACGCCGACGGCTCCTCCACCAGCGGCGTCTATTACCGCCCTTCGCGCACCCAGACCTGGCGTCCGGGCATCACCACCAAGCTGAACTGGGACCTGGGCGACCACAGCCTGCAATTCGGCTACTGGTATGAGCGCGCGCGCCAGAGCCAGACCCAGCCGTTCATTCCACTCAAGAGCAGCGGCAAGCCGGAAAGTACCTGGCCGGATTCGGATAACGTGGTGGACGCCAATGGCAACAAGGTCCAGGGTCGCGATCGCTTCACCATTACCCCGGCGCAGAAAGTCTGGGCCCAGGACACCTGGTATTTCGCCCCGGACTGGACCCTGGTGGCGGGCCTGGCCTACATGAACGTCAAGCGGGACGGCAGCAACCACGGCAGCCTCACCGAACAGCCGGAAAAGCGTCACCAGACCTATAACAAGTTGCTGCCCAACGTCGGCCTGAAATACCAGATCGACGAGCGCGACCAGGTGTTCTACAGCCTGTCGCGCAACATGCGCATCCCACAGAACTACGTGCTCTACGACCAGGGTGTCGGCTCCATCGATTCCAAGCCGGAAACCAGCTGGAACCACGAGCTGGGCTGGCGCTACAGCGGCGACGACATGACCCTGGCCGCCACCTTGTTCTACATGCAGTTCAAGGACCGCCAGGTCTCGTCCAGGGACATCAACGGCGACTTCGCCGACATCAACGCCGGCGCCGTCGACAACAGCGGCCTGGAACTGGAATGGAGCGGCCTGCTGCCCCACCACTTCAACTACTACACCTCCTACACCTATACCCGCGCCGAGCAGCAGGACGACCTGACTGTCTACAACGCCGGCAAGGCCATTGTCCTGCCCACCAGCGGCAAGCAGTTCGCCAACGTGCCGAAGAACATGCTGGCGGCCAACATCGGCTACGACGACGGGCGCTTCTACGGCACCTTCGGCGGCAAATACACCAGCAAGCTGTATGGCGACCTGACCAACGACGAAGCCATTTCCGGACGCACCGTGTTCAACCTCGGCGCCGGTATCTACCTGCCAGTGGACAAGAAAGTCATCAAGGACGCGACCCTGCGCCTCAACGTCGACAACCTGTTCGACAAGAAGTACCTGGACGGCGTGTACACCACCAAGACCAACGCCGCGCCCTACGGCGGTTTCCGTGACGGCGACCCGGCCTACATCGTGGGCCTGGAACGGACCGTGACCGTCTCCCTGGAAGCGAATTTCTGATCGTCATCCGCCATTATCGAAGAATGAGGTAAAGCATCATGGACATGAACCTGCTTCACGACATCACCTTCTATGTGATGTATGCCGCGGTGGCCATCGCGATCTTCATCGCCATCGAGCGCGGTCTCTACTTCGCCTATGTACGGCGCCAGGCCAGGGCGTTGATGGAGGCCCTGGGCGGTCACGTGCACAGCGAGCGGGATTTGCCGCAAGGCGCGACCCGCCGCGACAGCCTGCCCTTGAGCATGGTCCTGCCAGTGCTGGCGCAAAAGGCTGCCCAGGGTTCGCGCAAGGACCTGGACGACGTGATCGAGAGCCAGTACCTGTCGACCCGCGCGCCACTGGCCCGCAGCCTGTGGATCATCGAGACCATCACCACTGCCGCCCCCTTGCTAGGCTTGCTGGGCACCATCCTGGGGATCATCGACACCTTCAAGGCCCTGGCCAGCGCCGGGGTGTCCGACCCGGGCCAGATTTCCGGCGGTATCGGCACGGCGTTGTTCGCCACCGGCCTGGGGATCGCCATCGCCCTGTTCTGCGTGGTGTTCCATAATTTTTTCCAGGACAGCCTGGAGCGCATCAACGATCAACTGAAGATGCTGCTGATCCGCGCGGCCACCGGCGCCCGTGTGCAGGATGAGGTGCCGCAGCGGGTGCCGAGCCCGTTGCACAGCCGCACCGCGTAATTTCCCAGGGCGGGCGCAGGCCGCGTCCGCCTTTTTCCGATATGAGACGCCTATGTCCGTATGCATGAAGTTTCCACGAGCGCTGCTCAGCGTTCGGATCGCAGGCCTGGCTGGCTTGCTCGTCAGTCCGCTGGTCCAGGCGGACTTTGCCATTCCAGGGTTTGAGTTGGTGCATACGGTGCCGGTGGACACCGCGCTTGGCACGGCGGATCTGCGGCAACCCGGCCCCGTGTGGATCGAGCTGTTCGATGGCGCGAAAAGCCGGATCGACATCGGCCAGTTTTATGCGGCGGACCATCCCGGGTCGGTGCTGGGCACGGTGATCGAACACCTTGAGGCGGCCGGCAAACGCGGGGTGAAGATTCGCTTCCTGCTGGAAGAAAAGGGCCTGAAGCTGTCAGATCCCGCCACCCTGGAGCGATTGCGGGCGATTCCCAACCTGACCTTCCGGGTACTGTCCTACGCCCAGGTGAGCGGCGGGATCATCCATGCCAAGTACATGGTGGTGGATGGCAAACAGGCGTTCGTCGGCAGCCAGAACTTCGACTGGCGCTCGCTGGAGCATATCCACGAAACCGGGTTGCGCATCAGCGATGAAAGCACCGTGGCCCAGGTGCAGGCGATCTTCGAACAGGATTGGCAGGCCCAGGCGGCCGTGGCGGCAAACCAGCCGGTGCCCCTGCCCGCCCCCGGCCAGCCGCCGCTACGCCGCGGCAATTACCTGGTGGCCAGCCCGCAGCGCTACAACCCGCCCGGCGTGGGCGACTCGCAACAGGAGTTGCCGCGCCTGCTGGCCGAAGCGAAGAACGAAGTGCGGGTGCAACTGCTGGACTATGCGCCGCTGTCCTACGGGCCTGACCGGACCCGGCCCTATTACGCGGTGATCGACAATGCCGTGCGGGCAGCCGCGGCGCGGGGCGTGTCGATCAAGTTGCTGGTGTCCAACTGGAACACCGACAAGCTGGAACTGCCCTACCTGAAAAGCCTGGCGGTGCTGCCCAATGTCCAGGTCAGGATCGTCACCCTGCCCCAGGTGCCCCAGGGGTTCATTCCCTATGCGCGGGTGATTCACAGCAAGACCATGGAGATCGATGGGCAGGTGGCCTGGGTCGGCACCAGCAACTGGCTTGGCGGTTACCTGGACAATTCGCGCAACCTGGAAGTGGTGATGCACGACAGCGCGATGGCCAGGCGCATCGGTGAGCTGCACGGGCAATTGTGGGATGGGCCTTATGCCAAGCCGCTGGAGGTGATGGCTGAGTATCCGGATCCGCATCCGGGCACGCCGTGAAGGCAAAAAAAGGCCGAGCCTTTCGACGGCTCGGCCTCCTGTCCAGCGTTCAGCGTTTTGACGCAACCATCGCCTCCACCGTGGTCACTCTGTCCGCACCGGCCGTAGCCTGCCCTGCCCCGCGCGCCACCTGCGCCCGTACTGCAACAGCATCCTGCAGGATCACCTGCGCGGCCTTCTCCGCCGCCACATAGATCGAGGTGACGATGAAGAAGCCGGGGATTTTCGGGAAGATCGAGGCGTCCACCACCCGCAGGTTGCCCACGCCGCGTACGCGGAAGGCGCTGTCGAGCACGGCCATCGGGTCGTCGTCGGCGCCGATCGGGCAGGTGCAGGAGGCGTGGTGGCCCCAGGCCTGGTTCATGACGAAGGTCTTGAGCTGTTCGTCGGTCTGTACCGCGTCGCCGGGCAGTTCTTCGCTGGCGATCAGCCCGGCGTCTTTCAGCGGCTGGGCCAGGTTGCGCACGAACTTGATGCCCTCCACCACCGATTGCAGGTCTTCGCCCTGGGTGTCGCTGCCCTCCTCGAAGTAATGGAAGTTGATCAGCGGGGTGTCGGCCGGGTCTTTCGAACGCAGGGTGACGTAGCCGGCGTTGTTGTTGGTATGGGCCTTGAGTATGGCCCAGGTCAGGTAGTTCAGGTGCTCGACGATCAGCTTCGAGTAACCGGGGAAATAGCCGCGAAACAGCGCCAGCAGGGAGAAGCAGAACAGGTCTGGCAGCGGCCGTTGCTTCAGGGATTTCTTGATGATCGCCAGGACCGCGCCGTTGGTGCTGTAGACCCCGACCTTGCCCTTGGCCCACTCCTCGTACTGCGGATCGCCCTTGGCGTAGCGCGCGCCCTTGAGCACTTCCCAATTCTCGAAGTTCATCCGGTTGACCACCCCGACCTCGTAGCGGTCCTGCAGGTTGCGCCCGACGCCCGGCAATTCGACCCGCACCGGGATGTCCTTGGCCTCCAGGGTTTCGCGCGGGCCGATGCCGGAGAGCATCAGCAGTTGCGGGGTGTTGAAGGCGCCACCGGCGAGTATCACTTCACGGCTGGCGTGCACCTGGCGCAGTTCACCGGTGGCATTGCGCGGCAAGGTGCAGGCCCGGTACAGCCGCGCGCCCTTGATGTACTCCACGCCATAGGCGCGCTGCTGGTCATCGAGCAGCACCCGGGTCACCAGCGCGTCCAGCTCGATGTGCAGGTTGTCCGGGTGGCGCTTTTGCACATCCAGCAGGCGTTCACGGGTGCCGTGGCGATGGTGATGCCGGGTGGTCAGCGGCGGATAGCGCAGGCCGATGGCTTCCTCGCGCACCAGCCGCCAGTCATTGGGGTCGCCCACGCCCTGCAATTGCCAGCCGATGCGCTTGAGGGTTTCGCCCAGGGTCTTGAACGCCTGCTCGGCGGACTTGACGATCGAGCGCACCAGCGACAGGTCGTCGATCACCGCTTCCGGCACGGCCTTTTCCACGTGCAGCCAGCCCTTGAAGCCATGCCGCGACGGGTTGATGCCGAACCAGGAGAGAAACCGCTGGAACGGCCGGTGGTGGCAGTTCTCCAGGTTCTGGAAGTGCTCGCGCATGGCACTGGCGTTCCACGACGGGTCACCGGTGATCTGCGCGATATGGTCCCAGTCCTGGTTGTGCGGGTAGACGGTGATCATCGCATTGTGCGCGGTGCAGCCGCCCAGGCAACTGGCCCGCGGATACAGCACCCCGTCGACGTTCTCGCCCTGGAAGGTCCGGGTGAACTTGGGGTCCTGCGACTGGCGGGCATCGTTGCTGTAGTGGCGGACGAAGAAGTCCCAGCGCATCGCATCGTTCTCGGTGGAGCGCGGGTGGAACGCCGGCACCTGGTACTCCTCCGGCAGCCGCGGGGCGGTGGTGTCCGCCGCCGCCGGGTCGCTGCCCGACTCCAGCACCAGCACCTTGCGGCCCTGTTCGGCCAGGCGGGCGGCGACGGTGCCGCCCCCGGCCCCGGAGCCGACCACGATGTACTCGTAATCCGTTTCGTTGTTCATCGCTGGCCACCTAGAAAGTTTTCAGCAGGGCGATCAAGGCCCGTTTGTCTGCATCACTCAGGGGCGCTTCCTCCTTGAGGAAGCTGGTGCCGAAGTAATGCCCCTTGTCCACCACGAAGTCCGGGCACTTGCTCACCTGCAGCAGCGGCTTGACCAGGCCGGCGAAGACCTTGCGGGCTTCCTCGTCGGAGGCACCAGGCGGCAGTTGCTTGAGGTCGTGCTTGATCTTCAGCAGCAGGTCCAGCACCTGGTCGCGTTTCTCCAGGTCGATGTTGGACAGCAGGCTCACCGGCGTACCTTGCGGGATCGGCCCGAGCTGGATGCCGTCCTCGCCGAACAGCCACGGCAGCCAGTGGCTGAACAGGCCTTCGAGCTTCTGCAGGAAGGTCGGCAGATAGCCGCTGCTGACGCGCAGATAGCTGGTCTCACTGGTGACGTCGACGGTGCCCATATGGGTCTTGCCGGAGCGGGTCATGACCTGGAAGTCGCCGGTGCGGTGTTCCGGCCACAGCAGCATCTCGATCGAGCTGTCGAAGGACGCCATGCGGTCCTCCACCCCGCCCTTCCAGTGGAATTGACCCAGGCGGTTGTTCAGCAGCAGCGGCGCGGTGGACCACACGCTGACCAGCGAGGCCGGCCGCGTATAACCACGTCCGCCCGCCGGCATCGCGTATTCCCAGGGCTCGCCGGTGTAGGGGTTCTGCACCAGCACCGAGCCTACCGCCGGCAATTGCTTGTACGACTCCGACGAGAAGTTGTCCCAGATATTGCCGCCCAGGGCGTTGGTCGCCAGCGGGCTGCAGGCGTTGGTTTCGGTCAGGGTGACCGGCACCCGCAGCTCGGTGGAGAGGAAGTTGTCGGTCAGGAACTTCTCATCCTTGACGATGGCGCGCATCGCCGTCTTGAACTCCGGCGTCTTGCTCCAGGTCCAGTAATTGTTCCAGCACTTGAGGTAACCGTCGTTCACGCAGCCATGGTCGGGAAAGAAGGTCCAGGCCTTTTCCGGCAGTTTGCTGGAGTGACAACGGGCGCAGGTGTCGGCGAAGACTTCCTTGCCGCGCTCCAGTACCGCCGCCGGTTCGCTCAGGTGTGCCGCGCCACCGGGAGCGTTCTTCAGGTAGTCCGGGGTCGCCGAGGCCAGGAAGAACAACGCCAGGTCCGGGGTCTGCGCCTCGTTGGCGTTCCAGTAGGAGGAGTTCTTGCGCGCCACGTCGATGCGGAACGGGGTGATCGGCTTGCCGCCGATCAGCGGCCGGAAGTGGGTGGTCCACTCCTCGCTGTACAGGCCGATATTGATGAACACCCGGTTCAAGGCCCCGAGCGCGCCCACCGAGTCGGCACCGTCCTTGAGCACCCGTGGGGTGAACACCGTGTCGGGCTTTTTGTAGAACTGCGCCAGCGGGCTGTCCGGCGGCACGCCGGGCACCTCGTTGAACTGGCGGTTGTTCAGCCCGCCGCCGGCGAGTTTTTCCTTGCCCAGGTTCGAGGCCAGCTCGATGCGCGCCTTGAGGTTGTAGACCGCGTTCATGGTGCGCGGGTTGTTGATGTAGTCGGTGGAGACGAACGAGGTGTCCAGCGCTCCCGGTTTCGAGGTGTGGAACAGCTGGTACGGGAAGCTGCTCGGGTCCTGGTTCCACATGAAGATCCGGTCGACCCAGAAGTACTGCGCGCCAGGGTTGGAGTTGAGGTTGGACCAGGCCGGATGTTCAGGGTCGGCCGGCGGGTTGGTCGGGTTCGGCCCGACATGGCAGAAGCCGCAGGACATGCCGACCCGGTAAGGTTTCACCAGCTTGTTGTCGTTGTAATAGGCCGGGTCTTCGTAATAGCGCTTGGCGTCCCACTTCTTCTGCGCGTGCTCGTCGAAGTCCGGGTTGGGGAACAGCCGCAGGCCGACGATCCCGGTGCCGTAGCCGTAGTAGGAGCCCACCGGCAGGTTCTTGCCCCGGGCGCCGATCTTCACCCCGGGGTACTTGGTTTCGTCCTCGAAAGGGTCGGCGGCGCAGGACGGGTCACGCTTGTCCAGCCACAGGCCGTAGCGATCGTCACGCGGCCCCTCGCCCTTGACGTAGCAGGGTTCGTTGACCACCCCCAGCACTTGCCAGCGTTTATCGCGGTTGTATTTCAGGCTCGGGTGGTTGGAGACGGTCTTGAGCAGGTCCAGGTTGCCGACGCTGTCGCGCGAGAGCTTGTCCCACAGCGCATCGTTGCCGGCGGTCCAGACGATCCAGTTGTTGCGCCCGCGGGCGAAGGCCTGGAGCGCCTGCTGTTCGGTAATGCCGGGGATGAAGGGCGACAGTCGCTCGACCAGCAGTTGCGGTTGCCTGGACACGCCGTAGTCCATGTCGGCGAAATAGTCCTCGTCGGCGCCTCTGAGGCTTCCGGCATCGCGGCCGACGCATTTGGCTTCGTCGAGTCGCTCGCCGGGCTTGTCGCCGCAGGGGTTTTTCGTATCGCTGCTACAGGCCTGTAACAGC
Source organism: Pseudomonas sp. GW456-L12 (assembly GCF_059424045.1). Taxonomy (NCBI): domain Bacteria; kingdom Pseudomonadati; phylum Pseudomonadota; class Gammaproteobacteria; order Pseudomonadales; family Pseudomonadaceae; genus Pseudomonas; species Pseudomonas sp. GW456-L12. The sequence goes on along the minus strand of NZ_JBWKZA010000011.1, from coordinate 143,213 downwards.
ACCAAAGGAAGGAAAATGCTCAACATCAGCTTCACGGGTGTCATGCGCTGCTCCTTGCATGTGCTGCAGACCGGTCCCTCTGTCCTTGGGGACACCTGTGTCGCGACCGGTTCTTTTTCTGATGGCCGAACAACCGACTGCCTGCGCACCGGGCCGGTTAACCTCGGCACGCCAATCGCCTTACAACGCCCTACAGCCGCCATACTAGGCCATGGCAAGCGGCTCAATACTTCCATTTGGCGATGAAAAGCCAGGGGTAATTGCGATTGGCTATCGGGCTTCACACTCACCGTTCCGGCTGTCGGAAACGCTACTGGCAACCCGCTGTTTTCCTGCTTTAACTTACTCGTGAGGGACGGATCACCCTCTCTTTCGCGAGGCTGCACATGGACAGGAAAAAGCCCGCTTCTTCGGCTCAGGATGCTCAGTTTCACGCCGAACATGCCCGTATCGACCAACGTCGGGATCTGCTCGGCCTGGCGCGCAAAAGCGCCGGCCACTGGGCCGTTGCCCTGTCCGGTGGCGGCATTCGCAGCGCCACCTTCTGCCTCGGCGTGTTGCAAGCCATGGCCCGGGCCAGGGCGCCGGATGCCGTGGGCGAAGAACCGGGCATCGGCAAGCGCCTGCTGGCGCAGTTCGACTACCTCTCCACCGTCAGCGGTGGCGGTTACCTGGGTTCGTTTTTCGGCAGCCTGTTCCTGCCCGGGCGCCTGCGTGGACGGGAAAACGCCCAGGTGGTGGCCTGCCCCGAAGTGCAGGCCGCAGAAGATGCCTATGAAGTGCTCGACTTCGAGCCTCCGGGGCGCATCCACACCCATATCGACTACGCCAAGGCCCCGGTGGGCGAAGCACCGCTGGCCTGGCTGCGGGAGAACGGCCGCTACCTGACCCCGGGCGGTTCGGGCGACCTGTTCTATGTCCTGGGCCTGTCGCTGCGCAATCTGCTGGCGCTGCATTTCGTGATCGGCATGCCGCTGTTGTGCGTGCTGGCCCTGGCCACGTTGCTGCAAGTGAGCATCGCCGGTAGCGACCTGTGTTCACCGATCACTGTCCTGCTGCCCATGGGCCTGATCAACCCCTTGTGCGGTTCGCTCTGGTGGCTGCCAGGGGGGGCGACAGTGTTCGGGGTGATACCGCTGATGCTGGCGTTCTGGATGGTGTATTTCCGCAAGAACCAAGACGACGCGGTGCGCCTGCGCAATTGGGCAACGCTGCTGTGCAGCGCGGCCGGCGCCCTGTTCATCGCGCTGGCCTTTACACCCAGAGGACTGGACGTTGAACTGCGCACACTGCTGATCGTCTGCGGGCTGGTCATCTGGCTCGGGGTGCTGGCCTGCATCGGCGTAGCCCTACGCCTGCGTTTCAAGCGCGACAAAGACGACGCGCTGGCGCGCAACAACTGCGTGCGCACCTACCGGGTCCTGGTCACCCGCTATCTGGCCCAGGTCCTGATCTTCACCCTGATGCTGGGCTTCTTCGCCCTCGTACCCTGGCTGGCCCAGTGGATCTACACCAGCGAGCAACGCGCGCAACTGATGTCGCCTACCGGCGCCCTGCCGCTGTTGATCGGCGCGATCCGCGCCCTCTCCTTCCTGTTCGACGACAAGGCCCTGCCCAGCTGGGTGAGTCGCCTACCCCTGAACGTGATCGCCGGTGTCGCCGGCATCGCTATCTTTCTGCTGGTGGCCCTGCTCTGGGGGCTGCTGGTGCAGTTCGTGCGCTATCATGGGCCGGATGCCGACACCGTGGCGCGCCTTTGCGGCCTGGCTGGGCTGGCATTGATCCTGAGCCTGGGGACGGGAAACTTCATCGGCTTTCTCAACCTGTCCTCGTTGCAATCCTTCTATCGCAGCCGGCTGACCCGGGCGTATCTGGGCGCCTCCAACGGCCTGCGTTTCGCCGGCAGGACGGCCAAGATCCGCAAGCAGCGCCTGAGCGTCGCCGAAGCGCTGCCCGGCGACGACGTGCCGATCGAGCAGTACTACGGCGTCACCACCTGCGCGCCGGTGCACCTGGTCAACGTCACCCTGAACCTTACCGTCGACCCGGCCGAGCAACTGGTACAGCGCGACCGCAAGGGCAAGCCGTTGTGCTTGGCGCCCAATGGCGCGGAGGCACCCGACAGCGTCAGCTACATCCTTGACGGCGAACCGCGCAAGCGCTCGATCAAGAACAAATGGTTCAGCGAGATCTACCAGCCACGAGGGCTGGCCGATTGGGCTGCGACCTCCGGCGCAGCGATCTCCACCGGCCTTGGCCGGGCCACGACACTGGGCACTTCGCTGTCGTTTGGCCTGACCAACCTGCGCCTGGGCACCTGGTGGCCGAGCAATTTTCTTGAAGGCGACAAAAAGTCCGACAGGCCCCGGCGTTGGCGGGACAAGTTATGGGGCACGGTGTTTCCGACACAGACTTACCTGTTCTATGAGTTGAGTGCGAGTTTCCACGGCCTGAATCGCAACTATCAGTACCTGTCCGACGGTGGCCACTTCGAAAACACCGCCACCTACGAACTGATCCGCGAAGGGCGCAAGATCGAGGTGATTGTCTTGTGCGATTGCGGCGCCGACCCGACCTACCAGTTCGACGACCTGGCCAACCTGATCCGCCTGGCGCGGATCGACCAGGCCCTGGAGATAGTGGAAGACTCGGACGTGCATAGGGTGCCATTACTTGCGCCCTACTTCGGCCATACCCGCAACTTCAGCCACCCGGGCCCCGACGACAGCCTGCGCTGCGCGATGCTGTTCAACGTGCTCGATCGCCAGGGCCAGCGCACCGCACGGATCCTGCTGCTCAAGCCACGCCTGATCGCCGGGGTGCCGGTGGACGTGCTCAATTACGCCAACGCCCACCCGACCTTCCCCAACGAAAGCACCGCCAACCAGTTCTTCGACGAAGCGCAGTTCGAAAGCTACCGGCAACTGGGCCTGCAGATCGGCCAGACGCTGTTCGGCAGCGGCGAGCCGACCCCGGTTTCCCAGGCGTTGTGGAGCTACCTGGCATCCGGAAGCCGGCAAGCGGCAGCAGCGCATACCAGCCTTGACCGGTCTCCGCTGCCAACCGCCACCTAAGGCGTGGAAAACACTCCGGTATCGGTCAGCGTCCGGACATCGACCCGATGGGGAAAGATCTTCTTGGCCACGAACAGGTCATCGACTTCCTGCAAGGCCTGCATGTCCTGGGCCGCCACCGGCAGCAGCGACTCGTCGCCCCAACGGCGCAGGGTCTGCGACACCTCCAGCGGGATGTCGTTGACCCTGGCGAAGACTCGCGCGTATTCGTCCGGGTTCTGCCGGCCCCACTCCAGGGCCTTGGCGAAACGTTGCAGGACATCGCTCAGGGCCTGGCGCTTCAGTGGGTCGCTGAGCACTTCGTCCGAGGCAGTGATGAAGTTCAGCCCGGTGTTGATGCCCTCGCCGCTGATCAGCACTCGGGCACCCTGCTGCTCGGCGAAAGCCTGATACACGCCGAAGGTGGCCCAGGCCTCGATTTGCCCGGCATTGAAGGCCGGCAAGGCGTCGGTCGGCAGCACGAAGCCGACCTTGACGTCCTTCTCGTCGACCCCGGCGTTGGCCAGGGCGCGAATCAGCAGGTACTGGGCAATGCTGCCGCGGGCCGACGACACCACCACATTGCGCCCCTTGAGGTCGGCGACGCTGCGGATCGGCGAATCCGCCGGCACCAGGATCGCGATGCCGCGCGCCTGGCCGCGGCGCACCGCGACGATGCGCAACGGCGCGCCACCGGTGGCCGCCGCCAGCACCGGGGTATCGCCGGCGGGCGCCAGGTCGACGGCACCGGCGCGCAGGGCTTCGAACAGCGGTGCGGCGCCCTGGAAGTTCGCCCACTGCACCTTGTACTCGATGCCCTCCAGGGCGTTCGCCGCCTCCACCACCGTGCGCAGGCCCTTGGCCTGGTCACCGAGGATCAGGGTGACGCCGGACAGGTCCGAATGATTCGCGGAGCTGGATTTGCTTTCGCCGCCTTCACCACAGCCACCAAGCAAGAGCATGGCGCCCGACAACAGCAGGACCGTGGCTTTCCAGAGGCGCGAACCTTGGTTCAGCAAAGGATCAACCATGGGCGAACCGCCGGATACTCGAAGGCTGGTGCGCAGTGCCGGCTGCTGGCAGCGCGGGCTCCGCCGCTTCCACCCCCAACAGGCTCAGCAGGCGCGCGCGGATTTCCTGGAAACCGTCCTGGCCGGTGTCCCGCGCGCGTGGCAGGTCGATGCTCAGTTGCTCGGCGATCTTGCCGTTGGCCAGCACGATGACCCGGTCGGCCAGGAGGATGGCTTCGTCGACATCGTGGGTCACCAGCAGCACCGCCGGCGTGTGCTTGCGCCAGAGGTCGATGATCAGCCGGTGCATGCGGATCCGGGTCAGCGCATCCAGCGCGGCGAAGGGTTCGTCGAGCAACAGCAGCTTGGGCTCGCGCACCAGGCCGCGGGCCAGGGCCACGCGCTGGGCTTCGCCACCGGAGAGCGTCGCCGGGTAGGCTTCCAGGCGGTGGGCCAGGCCGACCTCGGTCAGGGCCTGCACCGCGCGGGCGCGGGCATTGGGGATGCGCAGGCCGAGGATCACGTTCTTCCAGGCGCGCTTCCAGGGCATCAGGCGGGGCTCCTGGAACACCGCCGCCCGCGCCTTGGGCACCCGCAACTGGCCGCTGTCGATGCTGTCGAGCCCGGCCAGGCTGCGCAGCAAGGTGGTCTTGCCCGAACCGCTGGCGCCCAGCAGTGCGACGAACTCCCCCGGTGCGATGTCCAGGTCCAGGCCGTCGATGACCCGCTGCTCGCCGAACTGGCGCACCACATTGCGCAGTTGTACCGGATGGGCGGCTTTGGTCGCGTCCACAAGATCGATGCTCGACATATCAATTCCTCACGAAAGTTGGGCGCCAGGCCAGGGCAAAACGTTCCAGGGTGCGGATCAGGCCGTCGATCAGCAGGCCGAGGACGCTGTAGATCAGCAGGCAGATGACGATCACGTCGGTGCGCATGAAGTCCCGCGCATCACTGGCCAGATAACCGATGCCAGCGGTGGTGTTGATCTGCTCGACGAACACCAGGGCCAGCCAGGAAATCCCCAGGGAATAGCGCAGGCCAACGAAAAACGAGGGCAAGGCGCCCGGCAGGATCACGTGCCAGATCAGCTCGCGCCGGCTCAGGCCCAGGGTGTTGGCGGCCTCGATCAGCTTGGGGTCGATATTGCGGATACCGGCGAACAGGTTCAGGTACACCGGGAAGGTGGTGCCGGTGACGATCAGGGCGATCTTGGTGAACTCGCCGATGCCGAACCAGAGAATGAACAGCGGCACCAGGGCCAGGGAGGGAATGGTGCGCAGCATCTGCATCGGCGAATCCAGCACCACCTCGCCGCGTTTCGACAGGCCGCTGATCAGCGCCGCGACTACCCCGATGCTGACGCCGATGCTCAAGCCCACCAGCGCCCGTTGCAGCGACACCAGCAGGTGCTTGCCCAATTCACCGGAAGCGATCATGGCCCAGAGCGTGCCGCCGATCTGCGACGGCGCGGCGATCACCCGCTGGGGAATCAGCCCCCAGCGCGAGGCCAGTTCCCACAACAACAGCAGCACGATCGGGCTGATCAGCCGCAGCAGCGCCTCGGGGGTGCGCCAGTTGCGCAGCCACTGCGGGATCCAGCGAGCCCCACCCTGCCCTGTACTGTTGAAGCGAACGGCCTTATCGACGGAAAACGAGCTGCTGGCGCCCGGTGTCTCGAAAGTCTTGTCGCTCATCAGGCTTCCTTCCTCATCAAGCCCATGGCCGGAGGCGCCATGTTTCAGCTTCGAATTCATGCTATTCGCATAAAAAATCGCAGTGAAATTCTTTTTGGGAATAACCTAATATGATTAAAAATCAGATAGAAAATTAACCAGATAAATTATTTGCATAGTAAGACGGCTCGGCCAACGCCCTTTGCGGGGTGTGCGAATGCAGCGCTATAAAATGCACATTGCTGATACATGGATATTTAAATAATCAGTTAATTTAATAATTAACTTAGAACAAAACGGCATTTCACACCCTGCCCCGCTGCGCCTACTTTCGACACCACGGACCGACCCCTTGCCCGGTGGAGGCTGAATCACGCCTATTGGAAAACTATTGGAAGAAAACAGGGAATCCACCATGAGTATCGAATTCATCGGTTTTATCGGCGGCCACCACGCCTCGGAAATCCACCCACGCAGCGGCCCCGTGCTGCAACCCGACTACGTGGAGAAAGTCGCCCGCGCCCATGAAGACGCCGGCTTTGACCGCGCCCTGGTGGCGTTCCACTCCAACAGCCCGGACAGCACCCTGATCGCCGCGCACGCCGCCAGCGTGACGAAAAAGCTCAAGTTCCTGATCGCCCACCGCCCGGGTTTCGCCGCGCCGACCCTGGCCGCGCGCCAGTTCACCACCCTGGATGTGTTCAATGGTGGGCGCACCGCGGTGCACATCATCACCGGCGGCGATGACCGCGAGTTGCGCGCCGACGGCAGCTACATCGGCAAGGACCAGCGCTACGCCCGCACCGACGAATACCTGGACGTGCTGCGCCAGGAATGGACCCGCGACCAGCCCTTCGACTATCAAGGCCAGTATTACCAGGTCGAGGGCGCGTATTCGGCGGTGCAGTCGCCGCAACAGCCGCACATTCCGCTGTACTTCGGCGGTTCCTCGGCGGCGGCCATCGCGGTGGCCGGCAAGCATGCGGACGTCTATGCGCTGTGGGGCGAAACCTACGAGCAGGTGCGCGAAGTGGTGAGCCAGGTGCGTGCCGAGGCCGCCAAGCATGGTCGCAGCATCAGGTTCAGCCTGTCGTTGCGGCCGATCCTGGCGGATACCGAAGAGCAGGCCTGGGCCCGCGCCGAACGCATCCTGCAGCAGGCTACGGCTCTCGCCGAACGGAACGGTTTTGTCCGCCGCGAACCACCCAATGAAGGTTCGCGCCGCCTGCTGGCGGCAGCGGCCCAGGGCTCGCGCCTGGACAAGCGGCTGTGGACCGGCATCGCCGGGCTGCTCGGTGCCCAGGGCAACTCGACGTCCCTGGTCGGCACCCCGGAGCAAGTGGCCGAAGCCCTGCTCGACTATTACGACCTGGGCATCACCACCTTCCTGATCCGCGGTTTCGACCCGCTCGAGGATGCCATCGACTATGGCCAGCGCCTGATCCCGCTGACCCGCAAGCTGGTAGTCGAGCGCGAGCGGCTGGCCGCGGAAAAAGTCGCCTGAGCTGAAACCCCGACGCATGGAGCCCTGATCGCCCTGTAGCCGCTGCCGCAGGCTGCGATCGGGGCGCAACGCGCTATTACTGACCCTTGGCGGCGCCTGGCCTGGCGCCCGCTGCGCGGTCGTTCGCAGCCTCGCTTCGCTCGGCAGCGGCTACAAAGCATCACGCCTTGCTGGATTGACGCCTTGTAGCCGCTGGCGCAGCCTGCGATCGGCTGCGCAGCAGACGTAAAACCGGAGACTGCGGTATGTCAGGCAGACCGCGTCTTGCGGATTCACGACTGCTGCGTCGGAATGCCGCCCAAGCCGATCGCAGGCTGCGCCAGCGGCTACAGTGCGTAAGCGCGCTGGCATGTCCGTACCATCACTCCTTGTAGCCCGTATCGCTACGCTCCAACTGACGGATCAATGCATTCCAATGCCGGGCGACACCCGGCCCATCACCACTCTTGAAGGCTTCGGCCTGCTTCTCGACCTTGGCCACTACCTCGGCCGGCGGGAAAATCAGTTCGGCATTGCCGCTGGCCTGGGCAGCGATCTGGATATTGCAGGCGCGCTCCAGGTAATGCAGTTGCTGGAACGCATGCTCGACGCTGATGCCCGCGGTGAGCAGCCCGTGGTTGCGCAGGATCAGCACGCTCTTGTCCCCCAGGTCCGCCACCAGCCGTTCGCGCTCGTCGAGGTCGAGGGCGATGCCTTCGTAGCCGTGGTAGGCCACGCGCCCGGAAAAGCCGATGGCGTGCTGGGAGATCGGCAGCAGGCCGTCGCGCTGGGCGGACACGGCGATGCCGTCGCGAGTGTGGGTGTGCAGGACCGCGTGCAGGTCGGGACGGGCGCCGTGGATCGCGCTGTGGATCACATAACCGGCATAGTTGATGCCCAGGCCCGTGGGGTCGTCGACGATGGTGCCGTCGATGTCGACCTTGACCAGGTTGGAGGCGCTGATTTCGTCGAACAGCAAGCCGAAGGCGTTGATCAGGAAATGCTCGTCGGGCCCCGGCACCCGCGCGGAAAAGTGCGTGTAGATGTGATCGGTCCACCTGTACAAGGCCGCCAGCCGGTAGGCCGCGGCGAGCTTCACGCGCACCTCCCATTCTTCGGGGCTGACACGCTGGCGAACATTTTTCGAGACGCTGGATAACGGGCTGACGCTGCTCATGGCAAAACTTCCTGGATGGCCTTTAAGGAACTCCAGCAAGCCTAGGGGAAGGCAAAAAATAATAAAAAGCACATTTTAATCTAAGCTAATTATCATTATTTTTTATTTTAAGCCGTCCCTCTCCCCTCCCTCTTTACCCCGCTCACGCGGCGCTCTTGATCTTCTGCAGCGAGCCCGCGACCAGCTTGCCAAAGGCATCCACCGGCCCTTGCAGGTTGCCGAGAAAATGCGGGTAGATCAGCCACAGATCCATCACCGGCTTGAAGTCCTTGAGCGGCATCACCGCCAGTTGTTCGCGGTGGGCGCTGCGCTCCAGCAACGGCCGCGGCACCAGGCCCAGACCCAGGCCATCGGCCACCAGGCCCAGTTGCAACTCGGTGCCGAAGGTTTCCAGGTTGACCCGCAGGGCCAGGCCCTGGTCCGACAGGGTGCGTTGCAGCCCGGCGCGGAAACCGCAGCCGTCCGGATTGAGAATCCAGCCGTTCTGGTAAATGTCCGCAAGCTTGCACGGGCGCTTGGGCAATTGCGCCTTGGCGCAGACCACCACCAGCTCCATCTTGCCGATCGACTCACCGATGATGTTGTCCGGAAAGATCTTGCCGGCCGGGAACAGCGCGGCCGCCGCGTCCAGCTCGCCACGCTCGATCTTGCCCACCAGCTGGCTGCCCCAGCCCGTGGCCACCTGGGCGCGCAACTCGGGGTATTCGACCCGCAGGTGCTTGAGGGCATCGAGCAGCACCACATCGCCGATGGTCTGCGGCACGCCCAGGCGCAACAGCCCGGTGGGCGGCGCATCGGTGGCCACCAGTTCGCGCAGGGCATCCATTTCCCGCAGGATCAGCCGGCACTGCTCGTACACCCGGGTACCGATCAGGGTCGGCTTGAGCGGCTTGGTATTGCGGTCGAACAGCTCCACGCCCAAGGCCTGCTCGAAGTTCTGCACCCGCCGGGTGATCGCCGGTTGCGTCAGTTGCAAGGTCTCGGCGGCATGGCTGATGGACTGGCAACGAATCACTTCGACAAAGGCGTCGATATCATCAATTTTCATTTGGCCCGCACATAGAGAACAGTCATTAAGATGTTCGAAAAGCATAGTTTGAATGTGCGTAGCTGAATAGCCTGGCGCATCTATCGATAACGTCTAACGCTATTCACAAGGGTTCTAAATTCCTTTCAGCTATAACCTAATCATAAAAAAATAGCATATTAAGAAAAATCATTATGCTTAAATCCTGATAACGAACCTGATATCGAACTTAGACCACGACCACGGAATCGCCATGACCCAGGCCCGACACCCGGAGAGACTCAGAGCATTCATAGGCGCCCTGGCGGAGCTGATCGACAGCAACCCTCGCGAAGGCGATCTGCTGCACCGCGGCGGCAAGCTGCTGGCCCAGCTGGTCAGCCATGACGACTGGTTGCCCGAAGACTTCGCCCAGCCGGACCCTGCGCGCTATCAACAGTACCTGCTGCACGCCGATTCCCGGCAGCGCTTCAGCGTCGTCAGTTTTGTCTGGGGGCCGGGGCAACGCACGCCGATCCACGACCACCGGGTCTGGGGGCTGATCGGCATGTTGCGCGGCGCGGAGTATTCCCAGGGCTTTGCCCGCCACAGCGACGGCAGCCTGCGGGCCGAGGGCCAGCGAATCCAGCTGCTGCCCGGCCAGGTCGAGGCGGTGTCGCCGAAGATCGGCGACATCCATCAGGTCAGCAATGCCTTCGACGACCAAGTGTCCATCAGTATCCATGTCTATGGCGCCAATATTGGTGCCGTGCGCCGCGCGGTGTACCAAGCCGACGGCAGCGAAAAACTGTTCATTTCCGGTTATTCCAACGCCTTCCTGCCCAATATCTGGGACCTGTCCAAAGAGAGCCAAGCCCTATGAGCACAGCACCTACCCGCTCCTACCCGCAGATCCGCCAGGCGCTGCTGAACCGTGAAGAGCTGGCCCTCGTCGATGTGCGCGAAGAGGCGCCCTTCGCCCAGGGGCATCCGCTGTTCGCCGCCAATATCCCGCTGTCGAAACTGGAGCTGGAGGTGTATTCACGGATTCCCCGGCGCGATACCCAGATCACCCTCTATGACCATGGCGAAGGCCTGGCGGAACGTGCCGTGCAACGTCTGCAAGCGCTGGGCTACAGCAACGTCAGCTTGCTCGAGGGCGGCCTGCAAGGCTGGCGCGACGCCGGTGGCGAGTTGTTTATCGACGTCAATGTGCCGAGCAAGGCCTTCGGCGAACTGGTGGAAAGCCAGCGGCATACGCCGTCCCTGGCGGCGGAAGAAGTCCAGGCCCTGCTCGACAGCCAGGCTGACGTGGTGGTGCTCGACGCCCGGCGTTTCGACGAATACCAGACCATGAGCATTCCCCGTGGCATCAGCGTGCCGGGGGCGGAGCTGGTGCTACGCGCCCGCGAGCTGGCGCCGGACCCGGCGACCCGGATCATCGTCAACTGCGCCGGACGCACCCGCAGCATCATCGGCACCCAGTCGCTGATCAACGCCGGCATCGCCAACCCGGTGGCCGCCCTGCGCAACGGCACCATCGGCTGGACCCTGGCCGGGCAGGCGCTGGAGCACGGCCAGTCGCGGCGCTTCGCTGCGACCAGCGAAGCTCATCGCGCCATTGCCGCCGATGACGCCCGGCGGGTGGCCGACAAGGCACGAGTGGGCCGCGCCAGCCTCGGCGATCTGCAACGCTGGCAGCAGGAAACGCAGCGCAGCACCTACCTGTTCGACGTGCGCACCGCGGAAGAATTCGAGGCCGGCCACCTGCCCACGGCCCGCTCCACCCCCGGCGGACAACTGGTACAGGAAACCGATCATTTCGCCAGTGTGCGCGGCGCGCGCCTGGTGCTGGTGGACGACGATGGCGTGCGCGCCAATATGTCCGCCTCCTGGCTGGCGCAGCTGGGCTGGCAGGTGTACGTGCTGGACGACTTGCAGCCCGCACATTTCAGCGAACGAGGCCCCTGGCAGGCCCCGGTGCCCGCGCCGCGCCAGGCCGAGGAAATCAGCCCGGACACCCTGGCCCAGTGGCTGGGCGAAGGCGACACTCTGGTGCTGGATTTCACCAGCAGCGCCAACTACGTCAAGCGGCATATCCCGGGGGCCTGGTGGGCCTTGCGCGCGCAGTTGCCGCAGGTCCTGGCCAAGCTGCCGCCCGCCGAGCGTTATGTGCTGACCTGCGGCAGCAGCCAGTTGGCACGGCTGGCAGTCGCCGAGGTCGAGGCCCTGACCGGCAAGGCGGTATTCCTGCTGCACCAGGGCACCGCCAACTGGATCGCCGCGCAGCTGCCGCTGGAGACGGGCGAAACCCGCCTGGCCTCGCCGCGCATCGACCGTTATCGCCGGCCCTACGAGGGCACCGACAACCCCCGCGAAGCCATGCAAGCCTACCTGGACTGGGAGTTCGGATTGGTGGAGCAACTGGCCCGCGACGGCACCCACGGTTTTTATGTGATCTGAACCCTGTGAATTGAAGCCCGGCTCATGTGCCTTCAGCGGTCATGAGCCAGCCGACGCAACACCCGGACCGACCCCTTTCTCCAGGCGGAGGTGACCCCAAACCACCGACACCCGCCTGGAGCCTGTCGTCATGCGCGCTACCCTGCCCTTCATCACCCCGCTGTTGCTGGCTGCCACTCTCTGCCTCGCCGCCACGGTGCAGGCCGCCGACCTGCAACCGCTGCGGGTGGCCAATCAGAAATCCACGATCAAGGTCTTGCTGCAAGTCTCCGGCGAGCTGCAGGACGTGCCTTATGAAATCCAGTTCTCCGAGTTCCCCGCCGCCGCCCCCCTGGGCGAAGCGCTGAATGCCGGCGCCGTGGATATCGGCGCCCTGGGCGATGCGCCCTATGTGTTCGCCCTCGGTGCCGGCGCGCCGCTTAAGGTGGTCAGCATCGTCCATGCCGAGGGGCGCTACACCACGGCCATTCTCGCGCCCAGGGATTCGCCGCTGAACGACGCCCGCGACCTCAAGGGCAAGCGCATCGTCACCACCCGTGGCTCCATCGGCCACTTCCTGGCGATCAAGGCCCTGCGCAGTGTCGGCCTGAGCACCCAGGACGTGCAGTTCATCTATCTGCTGCCCAGCGAGTCGCGCACCCTCCTGGACAACGGCAGCGCCGACGCCTGGTCGACCTGGGACCCCTACACCACCATCGCCACCACCCAGAGCCAGGCCAAGGTGCTGGCCAGCGGCGACAGCCTGCTGAGCAACCACCTGTACCTGGCCGCCACCCGCCAGGCCATCACCGACAAACGCCAGCAGCTCGAAGACTTCGTCGCCCGGGTCGATCGCGCCTACCGCTGGACCAATGCCCATCCCCAGGAGTTCGCCGCCGCCCAGGCCCAGGTCACCGGCCTGCCGCTGGCGGTGCACCTGGCGGTGGCCAAGGCCACGCACATGCAGCCGGTGGCGATCGACGACCAGGTCATCGGCGGCCTGCAAACCACCGCGGACATCTACCGCGAGGAAGGCATCCTCACCCGGCCCATCGACGTTTCCCAAGGCTTCGACAAGAGCTTCAACACCCCGCGCGTGCAACTCAACCAGGCATCCCGCTAACCAGGCTACGGATTCAGGAGCACCACCATGAGCAAACAACGTCAATTGAAACTCGGCGCGATGGTCCATGGCGTCGGTCACGGCTGGGGCGAATGGCGCCATCCGCGGGCCCTGGCCAACGCCAGCGTGAACTTCGACTTCTATAAGCAGCAGGCGCAGCTGGCCGAGGCGGCGAAGTTCGACTTCGTGTTCATCGCCGACAGCCTGCACATCCATGAAAAATCCAGCCCGCACTACCTCAACCGCTTCGAGCCGCTGACCATCCTCTCGGCCCTGGCCGCCAGCACCCGGCATATCGGCCTGGTGGCCACTGTCACCGTCAGCTACACCGAGCCGTTCCAGGTCGCCCGCCAGCTCGCCTCGCTGGACCATATCAGCGGCGGTCGCGCCGGCTGGAACGTGGTCACCTCCTGGCTCAGCGGCACCGCCGACAACTTCGGCAAGGCCGAGCACCCGCCCCACGCCGTGCGCTACCGCATCGCCAAGGAACATGTGGCGGTGGTCCAGGGCCTGTGGGACTCCTGGGAAGACGACGCCTTCGCCTACGACAAGCACAGCGGCGAATTCTTCACCCCCGGCAAGCTGCATGCCCTGGAGCACAAGGGCGAGTTCTTCTCGGTGAAGGGCCCGCTGAACATCGCGCGCTCCCGGCAAGGCCAGCCGGTGATCTTCCAGGCTGGCACCTCCGAGGACGGGCGCAATTTCGCCGCCGAAAATGCCGATGCGATTTTCGTCAATTCCGAGGGCTTCGACGAAGCCCGCGCCTATTATCAGGACCTGAAACGCCGCGCCAGCGGCTTTGGCCGCGATCCACAGCTGCTGTCGATCCTGCCCGGCATCCGCCCGATCGTTGGCCGCGATGCCGCAGAAGTCGAAGAGCGTTACCAGCAGGCGGTAGCGCTGGTGAGCATCGAAGACGCCATAGTCGCTCTCGGCCGGCCGTTCAACGACCATGACTTCAGCCAGTACCCGCTGGACGGGCCCTTCCCCGACCTCGGCGACCTCGGCGCCAACAGCCAGAAAGGCGGCTCGGAGCGGATCAAGCAGCTGGCCAGGGATGAGGGCCTGACCTTGCGCGAAGTGGCCCTGCGCTTCTCCCGACCACGGCGCGACTTCGTCGGCACCCCTGAGCAGGTCGCCGACGCCATTCAGACATGGTTCGAAGAAGGCGCGGCCGACGGTTTCATCATCAACTCGCTGCTGCCGGACGGCCTGCAGTACTTCACCGAACGGGTGGTGCCGGTGCTGCAACAACGCGGTCTGTTCCGTGACCAATACAGCGGCCAGACCCTGCGCGACAACCTCGGCCTGCCGGTGCCGGTCAACCGCTACGCCACTGCGTCCCAGGCCAGCGCAACCCAGAGCGAGGCCGTGGCATGAGCGAATACCTCAACCGTCGCGGCTTCCTCACCGCCAGCTCGCTGGCCCTCGGCGCCTTGGGTTTGTCATCGCTGGGGTTCGCGCCACGGGTATTCGCCCAAGGCAACAGCCTTGCCGACCTGACCCTGGGAGTCGCCACCTACCGTGGGCAGGACTCCTACTTCGTCGAGGACGCCGGCACCGCCAACACCCCCTATAAGGTCGAATACTCGGAGTTCGCCGGCGGCAACCTGATCGTCGAGGCCTTGGCCTCGGGCAGCCTGGACGTCGGTGGGATGAGCGAGATCCCGCCGATCTTCTCGATCCAGAGCCATCGCCAGCCACGCCTGATCGCGGTGCTGCAAGGCGACGTGAACAACCAGGTATTCCTGATTCCCAAGGACTCGAAGGTCGAGTCGGTCGCGCAGTTGCGCGGCAAGCGGGTCGGCTATGTGCGCTCCACCACCTCGCACTACTTCCTGATCAAGGCCTTGAAGGAACAGGGCCTGAGCATGAACGACATCACCGCGGTAGCGCTCACGCCCCAGGATGGGTTCAGCGCCTTCCAGAGTGGCCAGCTCGATGCCTGGGTGATCTATGGCGTGTTTATCCAGCTGGCGAAATTCCGCAGCGGCGCCCGGGTACTGAAGACCGCCCTGGGCTACCTGTCCGGCAACTACCTGATCGCCGCGCGGCCCGCGGCCCTGGAAGAGCCGCTGCGCAAGCAGGCGATCCAGGACTATATCCGGCGCCAGGCGCGCACCCTGGAGTGGATCAACGACAACCCCGGGCCCTGGGCGAGCAAGTCGGCGCAGTTGCTGGGCGTCGACAAGGCGGTGTTTCTCGACATGTACAACAACCGCAGCCAGCCGTCGCGGATCATCGCCGTCAACGATCAGGCCATCGCTTCGCAGCAGGCAGTCGCCGACCTGTTCTTCGACGCCGGCGTGCTCAGCGAACGGCTCGACGTCAGTCCCCTGTGGGACCGAAGTTTTGCCTTGCTGCCGCTATGAACCGGCTCCCAGCCTCCTTGATCGAGTGAAGTCACCATGAGTCTTTCTTCTCCCCTGCCGCCCTTGCTGCACCCGGTCGAAGTCGCCGACTTCGACGCCTTGCTGCAAGGCCTCGGCCAGCAACTCGGCGCCACGGCCCACCTGTATGACCAGAGCGGCGCCTTTCCCCGGGACAACTTTGCCCTGCTGCATCAGCACGGCCTGTTGGCCCTGACGGTGCCCAAGCACCTGGGCGGTGGCGGCGCCAGCCTGGCCCAGGCGCGCAAGGTGATCAGCGCGGTGGCCAAGGGCGAACCCTCCACCGCGCTGATCCTGGTGATGCAGTACCTGCAGCACTCGCGCCTGCAAGACAGCAAGAGCTGGCCCGAAGCCCTGCGCCTGCGGGTGGCCAGCGATGCGGTACGCGACGGCGCGCTGATCAATGCCCTGCGGGTCGAGCCCGACCTTGGCACCCCGGCCCGCGGCGGCCTGCCGGCGACCATCGCCCGGCGCACCGCCGCCGGCTGGCGCATCAGCGGGCGCAAGATCTACTCCACCGGCAGCCATGGCCTGAGCTGGTTCAGCGTCTGGGCCCGCAGCACCGACGAAGACCCGCTGGTCGGCGCCTGGCTGGTGCACAAAGACACTCCTGGCATCAGCATCGTCGAGGACTGGGACCACCTGGGCATGCGCGCCACCTGCAGCCACGAAGTGCTGTTCGACAATGTGCTGGTGCCGCTGGACCACGCCGTCAGCGTCAGCCCCTGGAGCGCGCCGCAGCCGGAGCTGGATGGCGAGGGCTTCCTGTGGATGGCGGTGCTGCTGTCGGCGGTCTACGACGGCATCGCCCAGGCCGCGCGGGACTGGCTGGTGGGCTGGCTGGAACAACGCAAGCCGTCCAACCTCGGCGCGGCATTGGCAACCCTGCCGCGTTTCCAGGAAACCCTCGGCCATATCGATACCCTGCTGTTCGCCAACCGCAGCCTGCTGGATTCCGCCGCCGAAGGCCGCACGCCGACGAGCAACGCCGCGCAACTGAAGTACCTGGTGACCGGCAACGCGATTCGCGCCGTCGAGCTGGCCATCGAGGCTTCCGGCAACCCCGGCCTGTCGCGCCACAGCCCGCTGCAACGGCATTACCGCGATGTGCTCTGCGGTCGTGTCCACACCCCGCAGAACGATGCCGTGCTGCAAGGTGTCGGCAAGGCGGTATTCGCCCAGCGCCAGAACAAGGACAAGTCATGACCCCACTCGTTATCGCCAGCCAACTGGATGCCGACTTCAACGCGGTGATCCGCCAGCGCCTTGAGCAGACTCACCCCGGGGCCAGGGTGCTCGACGTCCCCGTCGGCGTGCCCAGCGACCTGCCGGCCGAGGTCAGCATCCTGCTGGCGCGACCGATCAATGTGCGGGGTTACCTGGCGCCGGACACCCCGCCTCCGGGCTGGCCCTATGCACTGCGCTGGATCCAGGTGGTGTCGTCGGGCATCGACTTCTACCCCAGGTGGCTGTTCAACGGCCCACCGGTCAGCACCCTGCGCGGCAGCGGGGCCGAGAACATCGCCGAGTTCGCCCTGGCCGCGATCTTCGCCGCGGCCAAGCACCTGCCGCAGATCTGGGTGCATGACCCGCAGTGGAACTTCACCGCGCTGACCCCGCTCAAGGGCAGCACCCTGGGGCTTCTCGGCTTTGGCGCGATCGGCCGCAGCCTGGCGGGCAAGGCCCGGGCCCTGGGCCTGAATGTGCTTGCCCTGCGCCAGAGCCAGGCGCCGTTCGAGGTCGAGGGCGTGCAGGCGGCGCGGGACATCCATGAGCTGTTCGCCCGTAGCGACCATCTGGTGCTGGCGGCGCCCTTGACCGAAGCGACCCGGCATATCGTCGACCGCGAGGTGCTGGCCAGCGCCAAGCCCGGCCTGCACCTGATCAACATCGCCCGCGGCGGCCTGCTGGACCAGGACGCCCTGCTCGCGGCCCTGGACAGCGGGCACATCGGCCTGGCCTCGCTGGACGTCACCGAACCCGAACCCCTGCCGGCCGGCCATCGGCTGTACAGCCATCCCAGGGTGCGGCTGTCGCCCCATACCTCGTCGGTCTCCACCAACAGCCGGCATGAGATCGCCGACGGTTTCCTGGCCAACCTCGAGCGTTTTCTTGCAGGACAGCCGTTGGAGAACCCGGCGAATCTCGAGCGCGGCTACTAGCGGGCGCCAGACGTTTCACCGCAATCGCGGGCAAGCCTCGCTCCTACGGATCACACGTACCTGTAGGAGCGAGGCTTGCCCGCGATTGCGTTATTGAATACCCCGGATAAACATCAGAAATACGCATTTATTAATCGCATTAAATTACATATTTTTATAATTAACTTATAACTATTCAGACTTTTACACGGCGTATTTATACAAATACTGTTACATCCAGCACCGACCACCCGACCAGGTGGAGGCCCACGGAACTGCATTTTTTCCGGCCGACACCACTCCACGGTCAATAGCTCCACCCGAACCTGAAACCGGCTCAAGCCCCCGCCGCGATGGCTTTCAAAGCATGGCCCCGGCGCAGCTTTGCCCGAAAAAACATAACAACGCCAACCTACACACCTGGGGTTCACCATGCAGCACTTCACCGCACACCGCCTGACGCTGGCTGTCTCCCTGAGCGCCGGCGTCTCGCTGAACCTGGCCGGGTTGCCGGCCCACGCCGAAGAAAGTACCGACAAGGCTGCGCTGCCGGTGGTCACCGTCACCGCCGAGCACCATGCCGAGGACCTGCAAAAGGCCCCTCTGGCGATCTCCGCGTTCGACGAAAAAGCCCTGGAAGACAAGCAGATCAAGAGCATCCGCGACCTCTCCGGGCAGGTGCCGAACCTCACCCTCAGCCGCCAGTCGATCTCCTACAGCGCGCAGACCTACGGCATCCGTGGCATCGGCGAGACCGATCCGATCCAGGAAGCGGCCGTGGCGGTCTACGCCGACGACCTGTACATCCCACGGGCGATTTCCTCGATGCTCGATTTCAACGACGTCGAGCGCGTCGAGGTCCTGCGCGGCCCCCAGGGCACCCTGTACGGACGCAACAGCAGCGCTGGGGCGATCCGCGTGATCACCCGCGACCCGACCCAGGAAACCCGGGGTTTCCTCGAACTCGGCGCCGGCGACTACAACGCCCGCAACGGCCGCCTGCTGATCAGCGGGCCTCTGGTGGACAACACCCTGTTCGGCAGCTTTTCGGCGATCCGCCTGAGCCGCGACGGCACCGTCTCCAACCCCACCCGTGGCAAGGACGTGAACAACGTCGATATCCAGTCGTACCGCGGCAAGCTGCGCTACAAGCCGGACGATTCGCCCTGGGATGTGCAACTGACCCTGGCCGGCACCTTCGACCGGGGCGACACCACCAGCTACACGCCCTTCGATGCCAACGGCCGCTTCGACAAGTTCAAGAGCTACAGCAGCCTCGATCCGAAAAACCGCCTCGACCAGGGCAGCTCGGTGCTGCGGGCGATCTACGCCATCGACGACCACCTGAATTTCAAGTCGGTGACCGCCTACTCGGCCTTCCACCAGCCGGTGGACTACGACAACTCGGGCCAGGCGGCGCTGATCCAGAACAACCTGATCCTCTACAAGCAGGACTACGCCACCCAGGAGTTCCAGTTCAACGGCGACTACGACGACCTAAGCTTCAGCACCGGCCTGTACCTGTACCGCGAGAAGTTCGACGCCGAGCGCGACAACCTCACCTACTCGGTGGCGCGCAACCGGGTGATCGGCCAGGGCCAGTACAGCACCACCCACACCGAGAGCTATGCGCTGTATGGCCAGGGCAGCTACAAGATCACCCCGCAACTGTCGCTGATCGCCGGGCTGCGCTTTACCCGCGAGCACAAGAACTTCGAGTACGACAACTACGCCATCGACAGCAATCGACGGATCACCGGCACTAATTTCAGTGCCGATTCGAGCAAATCCTGGCAGTCCACCAGCCCGAAACTCGGCTTCGAATACGCCTGGACGCCGCACCTGAACCAGTACGCCTACGTGGCCAAGGGCTTCAAGGCCGGTGGCTACGATAACCGCGCGCCGACCCGGGCCGCCGCCGAGCAGGCGTTCTCCCCGGAAGACGTGACCACCTGGGAAACCGGCTTCAAGGGCGACTTCTTCGACCGCCGCCTGCGGGCCAACCTGGCGCTGTTCTACAACGACTACAAGGACCTGCAGACCAACGCCTACGACCCGGCACTGGGCGTCAGCCTGCGCACCAATGTCGGCCAGGCCCACACCTACGGGGTCGAGCTGGAAACCCTCAGCGCCCTGACCCGCGACCTGCAGCTGACCTTCAACCTCGGCTACCTGCAAAGCCAGTACGACGACTTCGAGAACGCCAGCGGCGCCGGGGTCGATGCCAACGGCAAACAACTGGTGTTCTCGCCGCGCTGGAACACCAGTGTCGGCCTCAATTACACCATCCCCGCCGGCCTGCCCGGCACCTGGCTGGCCGGCAGCGATGCGCAGTTCCAGACCAAGTCGTACGCCAACGCGCTGAACGACGACATCCAGGAAATCCCCCGGCAGACCTTCTGGAACGCCAACACCCGCTACATCTCCGGCGACGGCCACTGGACCACCACCCTGGCGGTGAAAAACCTGCTCGACCGCGCCTACCCGCAGTCCGTGGGCTACGTGCCGTCCAGCGGCGCCCGCTACTACTCGGTCAACGACCCGCGAACCCTCTTGCTGTCCGTGCGCTACGACCTCTGACCCCCTCATCGGCAAACATGCCAAGGAGCACCTTATGGCTTTTACCCGCAGGCAACTGATTTCCCGTATCGCCGCCGTCGGTGGTTATTCCGCCGCCGTCGGCGCCCTCGATGCCCTGGGGCTTGCGCCCAAGGCGATGGCGGCGAGCTTCGACCCGCTGCAACTGGGCAGCAGCGGCAAAGGCAAGCATGTGGTGGTGGTCGGCGCCGGCATTTCCGGGCTGGTCAGCGCCTATGAACTGCGCAAGGCCGGTTTCAGCGTGACCATTCTCGAGGCCCGCGAGCGTGTGGGCGGACGCAACTGGACCCTGCGCCGCGGCACCAAGGTCGATTTTGACGACGGCGTCAGCCAGACCGTGGACTTCGATGAGGGCCAGTTCTTCAACGCCGGCCCGGCGCGCATTCCCAGCCATCACCAGACCCTCCTCGGCTACTGCCGCGAGCTGGGCGTCGAGCTGCAAGTGCTGGTCAACAGCAGCCGCAATGCCCTGGCCTTGCCCGACGCCCGGCAGCCGGCGTTCCAGCTGCGCCAGGCGGTCAACGACAGCCGTGGCCAGCTGTCCGAACTGCTGGCGCGCAGCGTCAGCCGCAAGGCCCTGGACCAGGACCTGAGCGCTGACGACCGCCAGGCGCTGCTGAATTTTCTCAAGGTCTATGGCGACCTCAACGCCGACTTCCAATACAAGGGCTCGGTGCGCTCGGGCTACACCCGCCTGCCCGGCGCGGGCGAGCAGACCGGCATCACCCGGGCGCCGCTGGAATTGCAGACCCTGCTCAACCCCAAGCTCTGGGGCGCGCTGGTGTTCGATGAAATCCCCGAGTTTTCCTCGACCATGTTCCAACCGGTGGGCGGCATGGACCGCATTCCCCTGGCGTTCTACGACAAGCTCAAGGATGCGGTGCGCTTCCACGCCGAAGTCAGCGACATCCAGACCGCAGAGCTTGGCAGCCGCATCACCTACAAGGACCGCCAGACCGGCAAGAGCCAGACCCTGAGCGCCGACTACGCCATCGTCACCGTGCCCCTGCCGCTGTTGGCCAAGCTGCCGAACAACTTCAGCACGCCGTTCAAGCAGGCGATCCTCAGTGCCCAGAGCGACCAGGCGAACAAGGTGGCCTGGCAGTCGCCGCGCTTCTGGGAAACCGACTTCAACATCTTCGGCGGGCTGTCCTACCTGGACCACGAGGTCAAAGGCCTGTGGTACCCCAGCGACCGGCTGAACAGCGCCCAGGGCATCCTTATCGCCGCCTACAACACCAGCGCGGCGGCCCAGGCCTTCAGCCAGAAATCCCTGGCCGAGCAGTTCGCCTCCTCGCGCCAGGCCGTCGAACTGCTGCACCCCGGGCACAGCGCCAAGCTGCAAAAACCGGTGGCCATCAACTGGTCCAAGGTGCCCTTCAGCAAAGGCCCGTGGATCGTCAACGACGAGGTTGGCGAACAGGCCTACCACATCCTCAACCAGCCCCAGGGCCGCACCTACCTGGCCAGCGACGCCCTGGCCCATGGCGGCGTCGGCATCTGGCAGAACAGCGCCGCCGATTCGGCGCGCCGCATCGTGACCTTGATCGGCCGCCATGCCGAACGCCTGCAACCGGGCGTTGCCGCCTGATTTTTCCCACTGATGTTTCCGCCCTTTTCTCCACAGCAAAAAGGACCGACCGATGAAAACCACCACACTGCTCGCAGGACTGCTTATGACCGCCACCGCCTTCACCAGCCTCAGCCACGCCGACGAGATCAAGCGCATCGCCCTGCCCGATTCCAACTTTCCGATTTCCCTGGCGGTGGCGGTGCCGGCGCAGACCGAGCTGCTGTTCGTCAGCGGCCTGCTCGCCGACCTGCACGACCCGCAAGCGCCGAAGGACTCCTTTGCCGCCTACGGCGACACCGCGACCCAGACCACCTCGATCCTCAACAAGCTCAAGGGCGTGTTGCACAGCCAGGGCCTGGACCTGGGGGACGTGATCCAGCTGCGGGTGTTCCTGGTGGGCGACCCGGCCAAGGGCGGCAAGCTGGATTTCGCCGGGTTGCAGCAAGGCTATACGCCGTTCTTCGGCAGCGCCGAGCAGCCGCACAAACCGGCGCGCACCGCGGTGCAGGTGGTCGCCCTGCCGCTGCCCGGCGGCCTGGTGGAAATCGAAGCCGTCGCCGCTCGCAAGAAGTGACACGGCCCCAAACCGACATTCAGGAGCTTCATGCTTATGCCCAGCTCAACCGTCCAACACGCCGTGCCTGCGTTTCGCCCGTTACTGCTGCCGCTGTCGATTGCCTGCGGCCTGGCTTGGTTCAATCTGGCGGCCGCCGAAAGCGCCTCGCCGACCCTCGATACGGTGGTGGTCACGGGTAACCGGGGCACCGCCGAACGCACCGTGACCACCAGCCCGACGCCGATCGACGTGGTCACCGGCGAACAACTGCGCGCGGTGGGCAAACCCAGCCTGCTGGAAGCGCTGAGCAAGTTCATCCCGTCCTTCAACCTGCCCGACCGCGCCGGTTGGGACGCCAGCGGCGTGGTGCGCTCGGCGACCCTGCGCGGGCTCACTGCCTCCCATGTGCTGGTGCTGGTCAACGGCAAGCGCCGGCACACCAGCGCCACCTTGAACATCAACGGCATCAACAGCGGCGCGGCGCCCAGCGACCTCGACCTGATCCCGGTGGCGTCCATCGACCATATCGAGGTGCTGCGCGATGGCGCCGCGGCGCAGTACGGCTCGGACGCGATTTCCGGGGTGATCAACATCATCCTCAAGCAGACCACCGGCGGCAGTTCCGACACCACCCTCGGCCAGGGCTACGACGGCAAGCGCGGCACCGCCCAGGAGGCGCTCAACTACGGCTTCCAGGTCGGCGAGGCCGGGGTGCTGAATGTCTCCCTCGACAGCCGTTACCAGGAGCGCGACAACAAGGCCGGCAGCAACGGCTACAGCCGCCATTACTACCCGCTGGCCGACGGCTCGCCCGACCCGCGCGAGGCCGATGCCAGCCACCACACCTACAAGGGCTACGGCCTGCCCCGCAGCCAGCTGGCCGATGTCGGCTACAACCTCGACCTGCCGCTGAACGACGCCGTGACTCTGTATTCGTTCTCGACCCTGGCGACCCGGGAGAACAACGACGGCCAGAACTTCCGCCTGCCCAACGGCCGCAACACCATCACCACCGGCCCCAATGGTTACCCCAACGGCTACAGCCCCTACTGGCTGGTCAACGAAACCGACTTCCAGTCGGCGTTCGGCGCCAAGGGCGGAGACTTCGGCGGCTGGGCCTGGGACCTGAGCAGCACCTACGGGCGCAACTACGCCAAGCAGCGCACCTACGACAACCAGAACCCGTCGCTGGGGGAAAACACCCCGAACAAGTTCACCTCCGGCATCTACATCGCCGACCAGTTGACCAGCAACCTGGATCTGAAGCGCAGCTACGAGATCGGCCTGGCCAAGCCGCTGGACCTGGCCTTCGGCTTCGAGCACCGGCGCGAAAGCTACGAGACCCGCGCCGGCTCCGAAGCCTCCTATATCGATGGCGGCTATGTGTTCCCCGCCGGCCACCCGCGCGCCGGGCAACGCCCCGACCCAGGCGCCCAGGTGACCAATGGCATCAGCCCCGAGGATGAGCAGAAGATCAGCCGCAACAGCGTCGCCAGCTACATCGACCTAGGTTTCTACCCCGTGGCGCAGTGGTATGTGGGCGTCGCCGCGCGCTACGAGCACTACAACGAAGGCGTGGGCGCCACTCGCAGCGGCAAGCTCAGCACCCGCTATGAGTTCAACCCGGTGTTTGCGCTGCGCGGCACTATCAGCAACGGCTTTCGCGCGCCGTCCCTGGCCAACCAGATCTTCACCGCGCGCTCGACCGGCTTCGACACCATCAATGGCGTCTACCAGTCCTACAACTATGTGATCCTGCCGGTGGATTCGGCCGGCGCCCAGGCGCTGGGGGCGCAGTCCCTGAAACCGGAGCGCTCGACCAACTTCAGCCTGGGGTTTGCCCTGACCCCCAGCGAAGACCTGAGCCTGACCGTGGACGGCTACGTGATCAACCTGCGCGACCGCCTGGTGCTCAGCGAACGCTTCCAGGGCCCGGGAGTGGCCGCCCTGCTCGACAGCATCGGCGTGCCCGCCACCGCTGGCGCGCAGTACTTCACCAACGGCGCCAACACCCGCACCTCCGGGGTCGATGTGGTGGGCAATTACCGACAGAACCTGGCCCGCTACGGCTCAGTGAAATGGACCGCGGCGCTGAACTACAACCACACGCAAATCCTCAGTGTCAGCGACACCCCCGCGCAACTGAGCGCCCTGGGCAGCAACTTCCAGCTGCTCGGGCGCCAGTCGCGGGCGCTGCTCACCAAGACCTCCCCCAGCAGCAAGATGATTTTCTCCGCCGACTGGGCGATCCGCGACTTCGACGTCAACCTGCGACTGACCCGCTACGGCACCTACACCGAGGTCAACAGTTCGAGCAACCCGGACCTGGACCGCGAATACTCGGCCAAGTGGATCACCGACCTGGACGTGGCCTATGCCTTCGACAAACAACTGACCGTAGCGGTGGGCGCGCAGAACCTGTTCGACAAGTACCCCGACCATATCGGGGTGAGCAACTCGTCGTTCGGCGACAACTGGGGCAGCTACTCGCCCTTCGGCTTCACCGGCGGCTACTACTACACTCGTCTGCAATATGCCTTCTGAGTAGCTGCCCATGACTGACGTGTTCGCCAAGGTGGCCCTGGGGCCGCTGTTACTCGCCCAGGGCCTGTACACCCGCTGGGTCACCCCCAGGTTGCCGGAGGCCGAAGGCCCGCGCCAAGGCAGGCACGCCGACGCCAGCGGGCCGGCCCTGCGCCTGTTGATCCTCGGCGACTCCGCGGCGGCGGGCGTGGGCGCCCTTACCCAGGACGAGGCGATCGCCGGCCGGCTGGTGGCTGGCCTCGCCGGCGACTTCCAGCTGTCATGGCAGCTGCGGGCACAGTCCGGGCTGGACTCGCGACAGTTGTTCCAGCTGTTGGAGGACAGCCCGGCCGAGCCCTTCGATGTGGCCCTGGTGTCCATCGGCGTCAACGACGTCACCAGCCGCATCGCCGCGGCCGAATGGCAGGCGCGGATCTCACGCCTGATCGCACTCTTGAGCGAGCGCTTCGAGGCCCGGCATATCGTCTTCCTGCCCGTGCCACCCATGCACCTGTTCCCCGCCCTGCCCCAGCCGCTGCGCTGGTACCTGGGCCTCAGGGCCCGGCGCTTCAACAGCCTGCTGGTCGAACTGCTGGCCGGCCAGGATCGTTGCGCATTGCTGGCGACCCGCTTCCAGCCGGCCGCCAGCCTGATGGCCGGGGACGGCTTCCACCCTTCCCCGGCGCTCTACCAGATCCTCGCGGATGAAGCGGCGCGGGTCATTCGCCAGCGTTGCAGCCGCTAAGCCGCTCCCCCTCTCCCACACATCCGCACCCGCCCTGGACGCCGGCCAACAAACTCCGGGGTTTCGCGTATGGTGCCCGGCGGCGTGCCCGATATCATTTGCTGGCCGGTTCGCAGCAGCCTGCCGGCGCCGAACCGACGCCCTGACGTTCACCTCGATACCCAACGGACCCCATACCTTATGCCCGCATCCACGCTTGCCGGTGGACGGCGTTCGAGCAGCTTTTTGTTTTGCCTGGCGCTGTCCTTGATGGTGCCCCTGATGAACAGCAGTGCTCCGACGCCGCTCTACCCCTTCTACAAAGAGCAGTTCGACCTGAGCGCGCTGGACCTGACGCTGATTTTCGGCGCCTATGGCATTGGTGTACTGATCGCCCTGGTGGCCATGGCGCGGGTCGCCGGCAGTGTCAGCGACCTGCGCCGCCTGTTCGTCCCCGCCAGCCTGCTGGTGCTGGTGGGGGCCGCGACCTTTGCCCACGGCACCGCCCTGGGCCCGTTGTGCACGGCGCGGTTGCTGGCCGGCCTCGGGTCGGGGGTGATGACCGCGGTGGTGAATATGGCGCTGGTGCGTTTCAACCCGGGGCACAACGACAAGTTGCCGGCCCTGGTGGCGACCCTGGCGATGGTCTCGGGCCTGGCCCTGGGGCCGCTGGTCAGCGGCGCGGCGTTGCAGCTGGACCTGCGTCCCCTGGCAGCGCCCTTCTGGCTGATCGCCGCGCTCGGCCTGGCTTCGGCGGTCGCGACCCTGATCCTCTGGCCATCCCGGGCGGCCAGCGATGCGGCGGCACCCGCGGTGGCAAACACCCGCCCGGCCAGCCTCAGGCAAGCCTTGCGCGGCATCGGCCTGCCCTTTCACCTGTGCGCCTGGAGCGTGTTCTTCAGCTGGTCCTTCGCCGCCTGCGTGTTCGTGATCGGCCCGCAGGTGGCGCAGCAGGTGTTCGGCCTGGAGGACCGCGGAATCTTTGGTTATGTGGTCTCGGCCTATCTGCTGATCGCCGGTATCAGCCAGCTCTGTTGCCAGCGCATGGACGCGCGCCAGGCGCTGCTCAGCGGTTGGCTGTGCCAATGCCTGGCATTGCTGGTCCTGCTCCTGGCCTGCTACAGCCAGGCCCTGTACCTCGCCCTGCCGGGGCTGGCGATCGGTGGCTATGCCTATGGCGCGCTGTTCGTCGGCAATGCCCGCCTGGTCAACCAGCTGGCGCCCCGGCACAGCCACGGCAAATTGATTGCGTATTTCTACGCCACCGTCTACCTGTTCAACGCCACGCCGGTGCCCATGGGTTTGCTGGTGGACGCCTGCGGCATCGTCACCGCCAGCAACCTCGCGCTCGGGCTGTTCCTGGTCATTGGCCTGGCCTTGTTCGCCTTGGCTCGCCGTACGCGTTTTGTCGCAGGCGCCGAGCACGCGTGATCGGGGCTGGTGAGCGGCGTTCAGAAACCTTTGCCGAAGACGGACAGAACGCACCCTCGAAGGCCCTGTCCCTAGCGGCTAACCACTCGTCGTACGCCGCCGAACAAATTTCAACTTTTGAAAAATCCCGGCACTCCCAATTAGTGCTTGCTGCAACGGCGAGCGAAATTCAATCGACCAGGAGGTAGCGAATCATGGCTAACACCGGACATTCCAATCCCGGGAATTTTGCCAACGATCGTCAAAAAGCATCCGAAGCCGGCAGGAAAGGTGGCCAGGCATCGGGTGGTAACGTTGCCCACGACCGGCAGAAAGCATCGGACGCCAACAAGAAAGGCGGCCAGCCCGGCGGCGCCCGTGGAGGTCGTAGCTGATCGTTGAGCCTTACCTGCGAGGGCCTGGGCCCTTGCTTTCATGCCGGGCCACCGCGGCCCGGCCTTTCGAGGAGAAGCATGATGAAGATCTCTGAAGTCATGACCCGTAACGTACAGACCGCACGCCCCGAACAGACGCTGCGGGAAGTCGCCAACATGATGGCCAGCATCGACAGCGGCGCGATCCTGGTGAACAACGAGGACCGGCTGGTCGGCATGATCACCGACCGCGATATCGTCATTCGTGCCGTGGCCAAGGGCCAAAGCTGCGATATGCCGATCAGCAGCGTCATGAGCAATGACATTCGCTATTGCTTCGACGACCAGGAGGTCGACGAAGTGGCCCGCAACATGGCCGATATCCAGCTGCGGCGCCTGCCGGTGGTCAATCGCCAGAAACGCCTGGTGGGCGTGGTGTCCCTGGGCAATATCGTCAAGGCCCACGATAGCCAGGCCAACAGCACGGTGCTGCAGGGCGTGGCCAAGGCCCATTGATAGCCTGGACCCAGACGGCAGTGGCCGAGCGGCCACGGCCGGTATCTACCCGGTGGGCCGGCGCAATGGCGAGGCAGCCGTCGGCCCCGGGTTCTGTCGTCGCCCGGCGTGATCTCAACGCCGGACCTTCACCACGGCCATCAGCAGCGCCGAAGACAGCACGCCGAGGGTCATGAACACATAGGCCGCCCCGGGATTGCCGGTAAGGCCGATCAGATAGCCGACGATCCACGAACCGACAAAGGCCCCCAGCGCGCCGCAGGCGTTGATCAGGCCGATCGCCCCGCCGAACACATTGGCCGGGAGCACTTCCGGGATCAGCGCGAAAAACGGTCCGTAAGGCGCGTAGAGCGCGGCGCCGGCGACGGTCAGCAAGGCGAACGACAGCCAGAAGTGGGATGGCCCCAGCAAGTACGAACAGAAGAACGCCAGCGCGCCCACCCCCAGCAGCGGCCAGACAAACGACTTGCGCCGCCCGGAGCGGTCCGATGCCCAGGACACCGCGAGCATGGCGGCGACGGCGGCGACATAAGGCACCGCGCTCAGCCAGCCGACCGTGACAATGTCCGTGGCGGCCGCCTGCTTGATGATGGTCGGCAGCCACATGATGAAACCGTAGACGCCGATGCTCCATAAGGCATGCACGGCACAGAGCTGGATCACCACCGGGCTGGTGAAGGCCTGGCGATAGTTGCGCACCGCCTTCAGGCCTTTCTGCTCTTCGGCGAGGATGGCGGCCAAGCGGTCTTTTTCCTGCCGGCTGAGCCAGTCGACCTGCTCGGGCTTGTCCCGCGCCAGGCGCCACCAGACAAACGCCCACAGCACCGCCGGCGCGCCTTCGATGACGAACATCTCGCGCCAGCCCCAGGCATGAATCAGGTAGCCCGAGACCACCGACATCCACAGCACGGTGATCGGGTTGCCCAGCACCAGGAAGGTATTGGCCCGCGAACGCTCCTGGCGGGTGAACCAGTTGCTGATGAAGATCAGCATCGCCGGCATCACCGCGGCTTCGACTATGCCCAGCGACACCCGGATCACCATCAGCATCGGGATATTGGTCACCAGGCCGGTGGCCATCGCACACAGGCCCCACAGGATCAGGCTGCAGAACACCAGCTTGCGCACGCTGTAGCGCTGCGCGTAGATGGCGCCGGGCACCTGGAAGAAGAAGTAGCCGAGGAAGAACAAGGCGCCGATCAGTGACGAGGTGCTCTTGCTGATGCCCAGGTCCTGCTCGATGCCCGCCGCACTGGCGAAGCCATAGTTGGCCCGGTCCAGATAGGCCAGGCTGTAGGTGATGAAGATCAGCGGGATCAGGTACAGCCAGCGCCTGGGCGCGAAGCCCGTGGCGGTGGTTGGCGCATGCCCGGCCTGGTCGCGGGTGTGCGGCGGCAGTGCCGGTTCGTTGAGATGGCTCATGGGTGTCCCCTGTTTGTTGTTGTTTTTCAGGTACGGCTGCAGGGCTCAAACGACGCTGGTCAATCCTCCGTCGACAAAGATCGTCTGGCCATTGATGAAGTCCGAGGCCGCCGAGGCCAGGAACACCGCCGTGCCGCACAGTTCCTCGACCCGGCCCCAGCGCCCGGCCGGCGTGCGTTTGCACAGCCATTGGGAAAACCCCTGGTCGTCGATCAGCGCCCGGTTCATTTCGGTCGCGAAATAGCCCGGGGCCAGGCCGTTGGCCTGGATGCCATGGCGCGCCCATTCGGCGCACATGCCTTGGGTGAGCATCTTCACCGCGCCCTTGGACGCCGCGTACGGGGCGATGCTCGGCCGGGCCAGCGCGCTCTGCACCGAGCAGATGTTGATGATCTTGCCGCGGCGCCGGCCGATCATGTGCCGCGCCACGGCCTGGGACACATGGAACACCCCGTCCAGGTTGACCCGCATCAGCGCGTGCCAGTCCTCGGCGGCGAAATCCTCCAGCGGTGCGCGCCGCTGGATGCCGGCGTTGTTCACCAGGATGTCGATGGCCCCGACCTGCGCCTCGAAGGTGTCTATGGCCTCGAACAGCCCGGCGCGATCGGTGACGTCGAACACCGCGATCTCCGCGCCGATGCCCTCGTCGCGCAACTGCCGGGCAGCGGCCTGGGCCTTGTCTCTATTACGATCGTTGATCACCACCTTGGCGCCGGCGGCGCCCAGGCCCCGGGCCAGTTCCAGGCCAATGCCCTTGCCTGAACCGGTGATCAGGGCCCTTCTCCCATCCAGCTGGAAACAACCGGGATTGAATGACATGCTTTTCTCCGCAAGACGGCCGCGTTTTTTTAAATGGGCCTTGCGGGCACTTCAACGCAGCTGGCGGGTGCTGTCCAATCGTCATTGGTGATCTGGTAATCAATCCTCGTGATCACTGCCTCGAATCGCTTTCAGCCTGGAGTCGCCCGATGGAAATCAAACACCTGCGCTCGTTCGTGACCCTGGCAGAGGAGCTGCATTTCGGCCGCGCGGCGCAACGGCTGGCCATCGTCCAGCCAGCCTTGAGCATGCAGATCAAGCTGCTGGAGGAGGAATTGGGCGTGCGCCTGTTCGAACGCAACCGCCACGCCGTGGCGCTGACCGAGGTCGGGGCGATCTTCCTGCCCGAGGCCCGCGCGACCTTGCATCAGGCGGCTCATGCGATGGATGTGGCCAGGGCTTCGGGCCGTGGGGAAATCGGCCGCGTGCGCCTGGGGTTCGTTTCCTCGGTACTGCCGGAGTTCCTGCCGACGCTGATCCGCGCCCTGCATCAGCGCTTCCCGCGTATCGAGCTGGAACTCAAGGACATGCCGGGGCCGGACCAGGCCACGGCGCTGAAAAACGGCCAGCTGGACTTCGGCCTGATGCGCCTGCCGGCGATCATTCCCGGCATCCAGACCCGGGAGGTGTTGCAGGAGCGTTTCATGGTCGCGCTGCCCAGCGATCATCCGCTGGCCTCGCGCGCCACCCTGCAACCGGCGGCGCTGGCGCAACTGCCGGTGTTGATCCTGGCCAGGCGTTACGCCCCGGGCTTTCACGATCAACTGATGCAAGTGCTGAACAGCCATGGCCGGCAACTGGAAGTTGCCGCGGAACTGGGCGAGTTCACCACCATGCTCGCCCTGGTGTCCGCCGGGCTCGGCATTGGCTTGCTGCCCGCCCACGCCGGGCGCGCATTACCCGCCAACGTCGTGGTCCGCCCCCTGGAACTGGGGGATTACCGGGCGAGCACCGGCCTGGCCTGGGTGGAGCTGGACAATGCCCTGAAAAGCACCGTGTTCGGGGTGATCGGCGACGTGTTCTTTCAGGGCCGCGGGCAATGATTTTCGGCGACAACCCTGGACCGAGGATTTCCTCCTGGCAGCCCCGCTCCAGGATTATCGGCATGCTAAAGTCGGTTCAAATTTGCCAATCGTCCAAAAAGGTGCCCCATGGATCCGCTTTCCGGTGTCCTTTCGCTGCTGAGAATCCGTAACTACCATTCGGCGGCCTTGAAGCTGGGCGGCGACTGGGCCTTCGACTTTCCCAGCCGGGCCGGCATCAAGTTCACGGCCGTGGTCAAGGGCAGCTGCTGGGTCAAGGTTAGTGGCGAACAAGCGCCGCAGCACCTCCAGCAAGGCGACTGCTTCCTGATGACCCGGGGCCTGCCCTTTACCTTGTCCAGCGATCTGTCCGTGCCGGCCATGGATTCCGCAGGCTTCTTTCAAACCCCGGCCCCGGACGAACTCACCCTCGATTACGGCGGCGACGATGTGCAACTGGTGGGCGGGCGTTTCGACTTCAGCGGTATTCCTACCCGGTTCCTGCTCAGTACCCTGCCCTCGCTGGTGCATGTGCAGGGCCACTCGCCGCAGGCGTCGATCCTGCGCTGGGCGCTGGAACGCTTTACCGCCGAGCTGCAACAGCAGCGGCCCGGCCGCTCGCTGATGAACGAGCACCTGGCGCACATCATGCTGGTCGAGGTGCTGCGGGCCCACCTCGCGGCCCTGGAACGCAACGGCCTGGACCGCGATGACATGGGCTGGTTTTTCGGCCTGGCGGACCGCAACCTCTGCGCCGCCCTGAGCGCCCTGCACGCCGCTCCGGCGCGACGCTGGACAGTCGAGCAGCTGGCGCGGCTGGCGG
The DNA here is from genome assembly GCF_059424045.1 of Pseudomonas sp. GW456-L12. NCBI lineage: Bacteria > Pseudomonadati > Pseudomonadota > Gammaproteobacteria > Pseudomonadales > Pseudomonadaceae > Pseudomonas > Pseudomonas sp. GW456-L12. The sequence goes on along the minus strand of NZ_JBWKZA010000011.1, from coordinate 111,352 downwards.
CCATGTCGCGCTCGGCCTTTGCCCTGCGCTTCAAGCAGATCGTCGGCGCCGCGCCGATGGAATACCTGACCCACTGGCGCATGCTGCTGGCCGGCGATCGCCTGAGAAACTCCAGCGACTCGGTGGCGACCATCGCGTTTTCCCTGGGCTATGAATCGGAGAGCGCCTTCAGCACCGCGTTCAAGCGGGTCATGTCGCACTCGCCACGCCAGTACCAGCGCGAGCAGTCGGCCACCGTCGAGGCTGATTCCAAGGCTGATTCCAAGGTTTAGTGCAGACCGCCGCCGATCACCAGGATCTCGCCGGTGATCCACCCGGCGTCACTGGACGCGAGGAAGGCCACCGCGGGGGCGATGTCCTCGGGCTTGCCGATCCGCCCCAGGGGGGTGATGGCTTCGATCTTCTGCCGGAAGGCATCCTCGAAAAAGCCGCTGGCATGCACGCCTTCGGTGACCACCAGCCCGGGGTTGACCGAGTTGACCCGGATGTTCTTCGGCCCCAGTTCGTTGGCCAGGGTCCTGGTGATGGCGTCCACCGCACCTTTGGAGGCGGTGTAGACCGTCGAATGGGCCGGGGTGAACGAGGTGACGCTGGAGCTGATGTTGACGATGCTGCCGCCGTCCGGGTTGAACACCCCGACCGCTTCGCGGGTGCACTGAATCAGGCCCAGGACGTTGAGGTTGAACTGGCGGTGGAACTCCTGCTCATCGATCTCGGCCAGGGGCGCGGTGGAATAGACACCGGCGTTGTTCACCAGGATATCGAGATGGCCGTGCTCATGGACGATGGCCTTGAACAGCGCCTTCACTTCCAGGGCATTGGCGACATCCGCCTGGATGGCATGGGCGCGACCGCCCGCCTGCAGGACCTCTTCGACCACCCGCTCGGCCTCTTCGCGCCCGCGGCTGTAGTTGACGATCACCGTGGCGCCGTCCCTGGCCAGCTGCTTGGCGATGGCGGCGCCGATACCTTTGGACGAGCCGGTGACCAGGGCGATTTTCTTGTGCAGTCTTTTCATTCTCGTGTGCTTCTCTTGCAGGTTCAGAAACGCTGACCAGGCCTTGAACAACTGGCCTTTGGTCGACGAACCCAGCTTATGAGCGACGCCACGAACGGGTAATAGCCGGTCCTCCAAAATAGCTTCGCCATCGTCCAGAGACGCGGCGACCCTTTGCACCACCGCTTCTTCGATGGCCCGCTCATAAGCTGCAGGGCGTGGCCAAGGCCCATTGATATCCTGGCCACAGCCGGTGTTTACCGGTGGGCTGATGGCATCCAGGCGTTGACTGGCCGACCTTCGGTCCCCAGGCGGGAACGCCCTCTCTTCGGCGACGTCTTCTCTGTATCGACCCTGGCAATTCAGATCCTCTACCTGGAAGGAGGCTGCGCCATGAACCCACGCAAAGGCCGGCAGGAGATCTCCGGGCGTGGCAAGGAGCCCGTCAGTAGGCTCCAGGCGCTGCTGCGCCGCTACGCCGAACCCTTGCCCGCCCTCGAGTCCGCGGCTTTCGGCGAGCTGTTCGACCGTTATGCCGACGCCAGGGTGGTGCTGATCGGCGAAGCCAGCCACGGCACCCGCGAGTTCTATCAAGCCCGCGCGGCCATCAGCCAACGGCTGATCACCCACCACGGCTTCGGCATCGTCGCCATCGAGGCCGACTGGCCCGACGCCGGACACATCGACCGGCATGTGCGCGATCTGGGCCCGCCCACCGCCGGGCAGCAGGCGTTCAGCCGCTTTCCGAGCTGGATGTGGCGCAACGTCGAGGTGTGCGACTTCATCCGTTGGCTGCACCGCCACAATCGCCCCCTGCCCGCGCAGCAGCGCGTCGAGTTTCGTGGGCTGGATGTCTACAGCCTGCGCAATTCCATCAGCGAAGTGCTGGCCTACCTCGATCGCACCGACGCCCGGCTGGCGCATGAAGCACGTCACCGTTATGGCTGCCTGACGCCCTGGCAGGACGACCCGGCGCTGTATGGCCATTTCGTCGAGCGCGGGCACGAGGCTTCCTGCGAGGAAGCGGTGGTCCAGCAGTTGAACACCTTGTTGAGCGAACGCCTTGCCAGCAATCCTGAAGCGCTGTTCAGCGCCACCCAGAATGCCCGGGTCGTACGCTCTGCCGAACAGTACTACCGGGCTATGTACCGAAGCTCGGCCGCCTCCTGGAACCTGCGCGACAAGCACATGTTCGATACCTTGCAAGCCTTGCTCACGCACCGTGGCGCGGGCGCCAAGGCGGTGGTCTGGGCGCATAACTCGCACATCGGCAACGCGGCGGCGACCGACATGGGCTGGCGCGGCGAATTCAACATCGGCCAGCTGTGCCGCACGGCCTACGGCGACGCTGCGGTGCTGATCGGCATGAGCACCGACCGCGGCCAGGTGGTGGCCGCTGATAACTGGGACGGTGACATGGGGGTCAAGGAGGTGCGGCCTTCCCTTGCGGACAGCTGGGAGCAGCAGTTTCTCCAGGCGGGCATTCCCGCCTCGCTGACCGACTGGCGCGCCCCCGAGCGCGAAGACCTGCGCCAGGCGCTATCCGAGCCGCTGCTGGAGCGGGCGATCGGCGTCATCTACCGGCCCGCGACGGAGCGCCAGAGCCATTATTTCCAGGCGGTGCTGGGCGAGCAGTTCGATGCGCTGGTCTGGCATGAAACAACCGGCGCCGTTACCCCGCTGCCGGTGGCGAGTGGTCTCAGTCATGAAGAAGACACCTTTCCTTTCGGGGTATAGGCCTCCCCCTTGGCGATAAAGAACCCCAGCGAGGGCCCCGCCATGAATCCTGAATCGCACTATCCGAAAGCATCCACATCGGCCTCTGGGACCGTCGCCGAAGAACGCCCCGGGCAGCCGGACCCTGGCGACAAGGAAGAACAGAGCCATGGCCTCGATGACGCCGCCACGCCTGGCCCTGCGCAAGGCAATGAGCAGGAGGCCGAGGACATCGCCAGGAAAATCGCCGAGATAGAAAGGAAGGTCGCCGATGGCAACTGAGCCCCTCGGCCTGGCAGCACTCAGCGCCCCTGCGGCTCTTCGAGCATGCGCTTGGGGTGCATGCCATTGACCATGCCCATGAACGGCGCGTGGATCGAGTACCCCAGCATGCGCTGGATGTGTTCGCTGCATTGCCGGGCGACATGGCGCGGGGTCGACAGGATGAAGTTCTCCTGCTGGCGCGCCCAGGGTTCGCAGTACTGCGCCGTCAGCGCCAGGCGTGGCGCGCCGCTGCGATTGGCGCCACCGCCGTGCCAGAGGGTGCCGAGGAAAAACACCACCGAGCCCTTGGGCATGACCACCGGCAGCACGGCGGCCTGTTCGGCGGCGGTGGGCAGGCGCCCGTCCCACAGATGGCTGCCGGGAATCACCACGGTGGCGCCGTTGTCGCCGGTGAAGTCGTCCAGGGCCATGATCGTCGCCGCGCCATAGGCCGGCCGCGGGCGGGCCATGGGATAGAAGGCATCGTCGTAATGCAGGTGCTGGGCGCACTCGCCCGGCAGGATATTGATCGCCTGCAGCTGCGACAGCAGGTAATTGGGCGCCAGGAGTCGGTCCAGCAGGCCCAGGATCAGCGGGTGCTCCACCAGCCCATCGCAGACCCGCGTTTTCGCAATCACCGCGTACAACCGCTGGGTGCGTGCGCCCTCGAACGAGTTGCGCCCGGTCTGGCAGAAACGTCCCAGCAGATCCTCGCGCATGCGACTAACCTGCTGCTCATCGAACAGCCGTTCGAGCACCACGAAGCCGTCGCGTTGCAGGCGGGCCATCAGCTCGTCGAGCTGCACCGCGGGCACGGCGGGCTGGGTACCGGCGGTCGATCGATAGGTCCTGGCGCATCCGCTGCTCATATAGTCGTGCCGCTCGGGCAAGGTTGTGGTTGTCATCGACTGGCTCCTTGGGAGTGGGTCGTATCAATCTGCAGGACGCCGGAGTGGCCGCCAATGACGCTTTGCCTCAACTGACATGACCCGCCCTTACCCGCACTGGATCGTCGCCCCGACCATTCCCGCGCGTTTTGTGCGCGAGATGCTGGGGCAACTGCGTCTCGACGCCGACGCACGCGCCGCGCTGCTCGAACGCTGCGACTTGCCCAGGGAGGCCCTGCGCGACGGCTATCGCGTGGCGCCGCTCAACTACCGCGCCTTGAGTCGCCTGGCCGTGGGCGTCGGCGCCGACGAAGCCTTGGGGTTCTTCGCCCGCACCGTGCCGCCGGGCAGCTTCGAGCAATTGCTGCGGCTGCTGGTGCATCTGCCGACCCTGGCCGATGCCTTCGAAGAGGCCGCGCGCTTCTACAAGCTGTTCGACGATTCGCCGCCCTGGCGCCTGGAAAAGCACGCCAGGATTGCCCGCCTGGTGCTGACGCCGCGCCCCGGGGCGCAAACCGACTCGGTGCTCTGGCCGCATATGCTGCTGTTGGCGCTCTGGCACACCGGCAGCTGGCTCACCGGCGAAACCCTGCCGCTGCGGCGGATCGTCCTGCCCGGGCACCTCGGCGCCTTCACCGCGCAAACGCGCTTTCTGTTCGGCCGCCAACCGGCTTTCGCCGCGCAGCCATGGCTGGAGCTGCCGGCGGTAAACCTGCAGGCGCCGCTGATGCGCCGGCCGTCGGAAGCGGCGCGCTTCGCCCGCCACCTGTTGCCGGCGGTGATCGCCCCCGGCCCGCTGGCCAGCTTCGAAGCCCACCTGCGCGCCTTGCTGTGCGCCGCCGAGCCCTTTGCCGGACTGTCGGAACTCGAGGCGGCCAGGGCCCTGGGCATTTCGCGGCAGACCCTGGCCCGCCGCCTGGCGGCGCTCGGCGTGACCTTCCTCGGGGTGCGCGATGAATTGCGCCGGGACCTGGCCTGCACCCTGCTCGCCCGCGGCTCGGTGAGCGTCGCCAAATTGGCCGAACGCCTGGGCTACTCGGAACCCAGCGCCTTCCAGCGCGCCTTCAAACAGTGGACCGGGCTGCCACCGGGGGCCTATCGTGGCGGCCGGCGCTGAGCGGCTGGTTTCCCCTTAGGGATTTTTTCACCGCCCCCGTTCTCGAACGCCGCGTAAACCGGCATGCTGCGCCACCCTGATCGCCACGGCAGCGGGCCGCCCACCGGGGAATTTATGCCGCGATGGCGCGGTCTATGCTCGTCAGGGCTGGTGAACAGCAAAAGAGGACATGACAGATGCGGCGAGTGAGACAGAACCGCTGGGGGATGGGGCTGTTGGCCCTGTTGCTGTGTATTGCGCTGCCGGCCTTCGCGGCCCCGGCGTCCGGGCCGCAGAGTGTTGCCCGCAATCAGCTGCCGCTGCTGGCCGAGGGCGCGGATCTTGAGCAGCTCAACGACCGGCTGGAGCTGATCCGCCAGAGCGTGTCGGCGAGCGGTAACGACGACCTGCTCTCGGACCTGCGCCAGGCCGCGCTGCAAGTGCAGAAGCAGGCCGACAGCCTGATCGCCCTGCGCGCCACCGATATCGAGCGCCTGGACGACCAACTCAAGGTCCTCGGCCCACCGTTGCCCGACGAAGCGCCCAGCCTGACCAGCCAGCGCCAGGTGCTGAGCGCGCAGAAGGACAACCTGCTCGACGAAGAGCGCCAGGCCAACCTGCTCAGCCAGTCCGGCCGCGACCTCGCCGCGCAGATCATCAACCTGCGGCGCAGCCTGTTCAATTCGCAGATCAGCACCCGCTCGGCGAGCCCCCTCAGCCCGGCCTTCTGGTCCACGCTGATCCGCCCGACCGAGGATGACCTCGGACGCCTGAACCGTCTCTCCGACGAAGTCTGGACCGCATTCGATACGGCGCTTGCCCCCGGCAATCGCGGGCTGTTCATTACCACGCTGGTCATCGCGGCGCTGATCTGGGTGGTCGGCCGGCGCCTGCTGGAACGCCTGGCGATCTGGTCGATGATCCGCTGGCTGCCCGAAGGCCGCCTGCGCCGCAGCGCCCTGGCGCTGACCGTGGGGCTGGCGACCATCGTCACCATCAATGCCGCCGCCTCGCTGCTGCGCTGGGGGCTGGTCAACAGCGCGACGCTGAGCGCCGATGTGCTCAACCTGATCGGCCAGTGGCTGACCCTGCTGATTTTCTGCTCCTTCATCGTCGGCCTCGGCCGCGCCATGTTGATGTTGTCGCGGCCGTCCTGGCGCCTGCCGCCGATTCCCGATCAGATCGCCACGGCCCTGGGGCCGTTCCCGCTGATCCTCGCGCTGGCGCTGCTGCTCACCGCCGGCGAGGAACGGATCAACAGCGTGATCGCCAGCAGCCTGGCCCTGACCGTAGCGGTCAACGGCCTGACAGCGCTGGTCACCGCGCTGATCTTTTTCTTCGCCCTGCTGCGCCATCGCCGTACCCGCCGGCGCTTCGAGCTGGAGCGCCCCACCGGCATCGCCGGGCTGCTGCCCTTCATCGTGGCGGTCTGGGTGGCGGTGATCCTGCTGTCGCTGCTCAGCGGCTACCTGAGCCTGGCGTACTTCCTCACCGTCAAGCTGCTGTGGATCAGCGTGGTGACCACCAGCGCCTACCTGCTGATCGCCTGCTTCGGCGACCTCTGCGAAACCCTGCTGTCGCCCAAGCAGCCCGGCGGCCTGGCGCTGGCGGCGGCCCTGGGCCTGTCGCCGCGCCACCAGGCCCAGGCCACCACCGTGCTGGCGGGCATCGGCCGGACCCTGCTGCTGTTCACCGCGGCCCTGCTGGCCTTCATGCCGTCCGGCTCGAGCCCGGGGGAACTGCTGGAAGGCTTTGCCCAACTGGATGTCAGCGGCCGGTCCCTGGGCAACCTCAACATCGTGCCCCAGGACCTGCTGCTGGCGGCGGCGTTCCTGGTCGGCGGGATGTTCGCCGTGCGTGTGCTCAAGCGCTGGCTGAGCGAGCGGCTGCTGCCGGAAACCAACATGGACGCCGGCATGCGTGCCTCGCTGGTGACCCTGGTCGGCTACATCGGCTTTGTCCTGCTGGCGATCGTGGTGATGTCGACCCTGCGGATCAACCTGACCAACCTGACATGGGTGGTCAGCGCCCTGTCGGTGGGTATCGGTTTCGGCCTGCAGGCCATCGTGCAGAACTTCATTTCCGGGTTGATCCTGCTCACCGAGCGGCCGGTGAAGGTCGGCGACTGGGTCAGCCTGGCCGGGGTCGAGGGCGATATCCGGCGGATCAACGTGCGCGCCACGGAAATCCAGATGTCCGACCGTTCCACGGTGATCGTGCCGAACTCGCAGTTCATCTCGCAGAACGTGCGCAACGTGACCATGGACAACGCCCTGGGCGTGGTCGGCATCACCCTCACCCTGCCCCTGGAAACCGATGTGTTGCAGGTGCGCGAGCTGTTGCTGCAGGCCTATGCCGAGCACGAGGCGATTCTCAAGGCGCCGGCGACCTCGGTATCGTTCAAGGACCTGACCAGCAACGGCCTGATCATCAGCGTCAGCGGCTACGTCGGCAGCCCGCGCTCGGTGTCCGGCGCCCGCAGCGACCTGCTGTTCACCATCCTCGGGCGCCTGCGCGAAGTGGGCATCGCCCTGTCGTCGCCGCAGAACCTGATGCTGATCAGCGACAGCCAGGACAAGGCGGCTGGCGAGCCACCGGCCCAGCCTAGCGCATGAACCGGCCCCTGCAGGGCGCACCGCCGGCGAGCGTCCTGTTTTTTATCTTGCGATGGAAAGCACTGAGCTATCGTGGCTAAGGCCCTGGCAACTTTTTCAACGAGCGGCAACTGTCATCGAGGAACCCGACGACAGCCCTGTTTCACTCCCGGCAAGACAAGGAACACCATGGACGGAAAACCCGACATCAGCCCCGAAGACATTGCCCTGGAGTCGAAACGACTTCCCGCACTGGCGGTCACCATCGCCTTCCTGATGGTGGTCGCGGTGTCGATTCTCAGCATCTATGGCATCCAGGTCATCAACAGCAAGGCCCATGAACTGGCGCAAGCCCGGCTGATCTCCGGCAACCTGGCCCTGTCCATGGCACAACAGGCGACCGATACCTTCGACGAAGCCAACCTGATTCTCGAAGAGCTGATCGAGCGCCTCGACGACCTGTCGCCCCAGGCCCTGGAAAAAACCCAGAAGCTGCTGAAAAAGCGCGTGTTCACCACCGAACAGTTGCACGGCCTGTTCTTCTATGACCGGGAAGGCAACTGGGTGCTCACCTCGTTCGACTACAAGCCGCCAAAGGCGAACAACTCGGACCGCGACTACTTCAAGTTCCACCGCGAGAATGCAACCCTGTCCCCCAGGGTCGGCGCGGCCCTGCGCAGCAAGACCACGGGCGACTGGGTGATCCCGTTCTCGCGCCGGGTCAACGACGCCCAGGGCAACTTCAAGGGCGTGGTGCTGGCGACCATCAAGATGGAGTACTTCGACAAGTTCTTCGATCGTTTCAGCATCGACGACAAGGGCGCGATCTTTCTCGCCCTGCCCCAGGGCACGATCATCGCCAGGCGGCCGTTCGACGAGAAGCTCATCGGTGCGTCCCTGGCCCGGGGCGAAATCTTCTCCGTGCACATACCCCGTGCCCCCGCGGACACGGTCATGGTCAAGTCGATCATCGACGGCGTCGACCGCCTGTTCGGCTATCGGGTGCTGTACAAGTACCCGCTGGTGGTGGCGGCGGCCAATTCCCAGGAGTCCATTCTCAGCAACTGGCGCGCCGATACCTACCAGCTGACCGCGATGATCGCCGTGGTGCTGCTGATCAATCTGCTGGTCGGCATCCTGTTGTTCAAACAGGTGCGCAAGGGCCTGCGGGTGGAAAGCCATTTGAAGAAAGCCCGCTCGGTGCTGGAGACCCTGGTGTTGCAGGATGGCCTGACCGGCCTGGCCAACCGCCGGCACCTGGAGCGCAACCTGGAACTGGAGTGGCTGCGTGCGGCCCGGCAGCGCTCGTCGATCAGCCTGATCATGCTCGATATCGACCACTTCAAGAGCTTCAACGACCGCTATGGCCATGTGGCGGGCGACCATTGCATCTGCGCCGTCAGCCGAGCCATCAGCCAGTGCGTGCAGCGCCCCTCGGACCTGGCGGTGCGCTACGGCGGCGAAGAGTTCGCGGTGCTGCTGCCGGACACCGAGCCTGGCGGCGCCTACGTGCTGGCCGAGAGCATCCGCCTGGCGGTACAGGAACTGGCGATCGAGCATGTCGACAACCCCGGCGGCGTCGTGACCATCAGCCTCGGCGTCTACAGCTGCGTGCCCGCCACGCCCGAGTTCAAGACCCTCTTGATGCAGGCCGACTCGGCGCTGTACATGGCCAAGCGCGCGGGGCGCAACCAGACCGTGCCGACCTTGTAAGCGGCTCTAAGCGGCAAGCTCTGAGCGGCAAGCGGCAAGCTGCAAGAACTACAAGCTCTAAGCTTGCCGCTTCAGACTCCGCGTTCCTCCAGCAGGCGCACGAAGTGGGTCAGGCTGCGCGATACCGTGCCGCGGCGCCAGATCAGCCAGGTCTGCAGGAACCGGAACGGCTGCGCCAGCTGCCAGATGCTCACCGTGCTGCAGCCCGGCATGCTTTCCAGCATGCTGCGCGGCATCAGCGCCAGGCCGGCGCCGGCACTGACGCAGGCCAGCATGCCGTGGTAGGACTCCAGTTCGTGGATCTTGCCGGGCACCGCGCCATCCTCGCTGAACCAGCGTTCGAAGTGATGACGGTAGGAGCAGTTGGCGCGAAAGGCGTAGATGCTCTCGCCGTTGACGTCGCGCCCGCGGTTGATGGGCGCATGCCCCAGCGGCGCGATGATGAGCATTTCCTCGTCGAACACCGGCACGCCTTCCAGGCTCGGGTGCAGCACCGGGCCATCGACGAAGGCCGCGGTCAGGCGCCCGGACAGCACGCCATCGATCATGGTCCCGGAGGGGCCGGTGGACAGGTCCAGCTCGACCTTGACGTGCTTCTGGTTATAGGCCGCCAGCAAGGCCGGAATCCGCACCGCCGCCGTGCTCTCCAGGGAGCCGAGGGAGAACGGGCCCTGGGGTTCTTCGCCAGCGACCGTCAGCCGCGCTTCCTGCACCAGGTCGAGAATGCGCCGGGCGTAGTCGAGGAAACTCCAGCCGGCCGGCGACAGGCGCAGGCGGCTTTTCTCGCGGATAAACAGCTCCACCCCCAAATCCTGCTCCAGCTGCTTGATACGCGTGGTCAGGTTGGATGGCACCCGGTGGATGAGTTGCGCCGCGGCGCTGATGCTGCCCTGCTCGGCCACCGCCTTGAAGATTTCCAGCTGCACCAGGTCCATCTCATTCTCCAAACGTGAAAGATAGGCTCTTTATTATTCAGTTTTCATAAGCCCTGTACCAGCCTAACCTGCGACCATTCCCCAGCCCACAGGACGCTGCCATGACCCCGGTTTCCAGCCAGACACACGCCCTTTCGATCAACCCCGCCACGGGCGAGCAGATCGCCCATTACCCCTATGAATCCGCCGAGGCGCTGGACGCCGCCCTCGCCCGCGCCGCCGCGGCCGCCGCCCAGTGGCGCCGCACCGGCCTGGAACAGCGCTCGGCCCTGCTGCTGGCCCTGGCCAAGGCTCTGCGCGACAACGGCGAAACCCTGGCCCGCAGCATCACCCTGGAAATGGGCAAGCCAATCGCCCAGGCCCGCGGCGAGATCGAGAAATGCGCCCAGCTCTGCGAGTGGTACGCCGCCGAAGGCCCGGCGATGCTCGCCCCCGAGCCGGCCGCGGTGCCGAGCGGCAAGGCGCGCATCGAGTACCGGCCGCTGGGCCCGATCCTCGCGGTGATGCCGTGGAACTTCCCGATCTGGCAGGTGCTGCGCGGCGCGGTGCCGGCGCTGATCGCCGGCAATACCTATGTGCTCAAGCATGCGCCGAACGTCATGGGTAGCGCCTACCTGCTGCTGGAAGCCTTCCAGCGCGCCGGTTTCCCCCAGGGCGTGTTCGAGGTGATCAACGTCACCGCGGACGGCGTCTCCCGGGCCATCGCCGATCCGCGGATCGCCGCCGTGACCCTGACTGGCAGCGTGCGCGCCGGCATCGCCATCGGCGCCCAGGCCGGCGCGGCCCTGAAGAAATGCGTGCTGGAACTCGGCGGTTCCGACCCCTTTATCGTGCTCAACGACGCCGACCTGGACGCCGCCGTGCAGGCCGCGGTCATCGGCCGCTACCAGAATACCGGGCAAGTCTGCGCCGCCGCCAAGCGCCTGATCGTCGAGCAAGGGGTGGTCGAGGCCTTCACCGAGAAGTTCGTCGCCGCCACTCGCCAGCTGGTAGTCGGCGATCCGCTGGCCGACGCCACCTACATCGGCCCCATGGCGCGCTTCGATCTGCGCGACGAACTGGACGAACAAGTGCAGGCCACCTTGAGCGAAGGCGCGACCCTGCTGCTGGGCGGCGCCAAGGCCGAGGGTCCGGGCAACTTCTACCTGCCGACGGTGCTGGCCGGCGTCACCGACCGGATGACCTCGTTCAAGCAGGAACTGTTCGGCCCCGTGGCCTCGATCATCAGTGCCCGGGATGCCCGACACGCCCTGGAACTGGCCAACGACAGCGAATTCGGCCTGGCCTCGACTATTTACACCCGGGATGTCGCCCTGGCCGAACGCCTGACCGCCGAGCTGGAAACCGGCGGCGTGTTCATCAACGGCTATTGCGCCAGCGATCCGCGGGTGACCTTCGGCGGCGTGAAGAAAAGCGGCTTCGGCCGTGAGCTGTCGCACTTCGGCGTCCGCGAATTCTGCAACGCGCAGACGGTGTGGCTGGACCGCAACTGATCCCCCACCCCCGACACTGTAGGAGCGAGCTTGCTCGCGATGATCGCCAACGATGACGTGAATCCAGCCGATACGCGCGGCGTTCTCAGGCTCATCGCGGGCAAGCCTCGCTCCTACAGTGGGTCTCCTGTTCCTTCAGCCACCCGTCGTGTCACGGTCAGCGGCGGTCATCGGACAGTGGCGTCGGTTCGTTCGGTGCCGGCAGATCGGGGATCATTGGCCGTTCCCTGTCATCGTCACGCCGCTTATCGCGTTCGGCATCGCCGTTGACGTTGGGATCGATCACCGGGTCGTGCCGGCGAGCCGGTTGCAGAGGGTCAGGTTCAGGAGTGCGGGGCTCGCTGGGGTCATGCATCGACTGGGACATGGTGCACCTCACGGCAGGCCCGGTGAATCCAGGCCCTACTCCGTTAGGCAGCGGGCCGGGCCAGGGGGTGCAAGGCAATGGATGAGCGGTCGCCCGGCCCTCCTGGCCAGACACCTGCTCAGCGAAACTTTCGCCGCCACCCGGGCTCAATCGTAGAGCCAGGTCACGCACCGTGGCCCACACCGGGAGGCCGTCCGATGACCGAGCACATCGTGCATTTTCACTGCCAGATCGACCAGGGCACCACCGAACGCTTTCGCGACAGTTGCCTGGAAGCCATCGAACAAGGCGCCACCTCGCTGCTGCTGAATCTTTCCACCACCGGCGGCAGCACCAACTTCGGCTTCACCCTCTACACCTTTCTCAAATCGCTGCCGGTGCCGCTGTGCGCGATCAACGCCGGCAACATCGAGTCCATGGGCATCATCATGTTTCTCGCCGCCAACCGGCGCATCACCGCGCCGCATTCGCGCTTTCTGATCCATCCGATGAACTGGTACTTCAGCCAGAGCTCGGTGGATCACCAGCGCCTGCGCGAATACCTCTCCAGCCTGGACAACGACCTGGCGCGCTACGTGAAAATCTACGAGCTGGAAACCGCCGACGCGGCGACCCAGCTGGACATCTTCAAATGCCTGTCGGCCGAGGAAAAGGTCATCGCCGCCCATGAGTCGCTGGCCTACGGCATCGCCCACGAGGTGCGCCAGGTGGTCTTCGCCGACGACGTCAGGCACTGGAAAGTCTCGGGCGGCTGACCCTGTTGCCCCGGGCGAGCAGGCGGCCCCGTCGCTGCGCCAAGGCCTCAACCGGACTTTTCGTTGTCCTGTTCCGGGGTTTCGTTGCCCGGCTCCGTGGCGCCCGGTTCGGGTTCGGGGCGATTGGCCGGGCTCCTGGCGAGCGGTTTCTCATCCCTGGACGCGGCCCGCCCGGGGTAGCCGGGCAACCCGTGGGCATCCTGCGGTTCCAGCGGTTCGGGGGCGCACGTGCGATCGTTCTGCGGATCGTTGCGCGGATCAACGGGCTGGCGAGTCATAAGCACCTCCATATCGGTCCGGACGGCATTGCCTGTTCTTGTTCGATACCGGCCCGCGCCCCGGGTGCGAAGCACTGGACGAATGGCCATGGCGCCTGCCGTACGGCTCTCCGGTGGAACGTCCGGGCCTGGCGGGCGTCTTCAGCTTGAGGACCCGCCGCTTCGAGCTGTCGAGGGTTCCTGCCTTGTACGTCCGCGCTCATGAGGATCTGTCCATGCCTGTCGTCCCGAGCCCGTTCATGATCGCCGCGCCGCTGGCCGGGCCTGCCAACACTCAAGGCAGCCTCGCTGCGCGCGACCCGAGGCCGGCATGACCTTCATTGCCTGGGTCGCAGTCCTGGGCGCGGTGCTGCTGATCCTCGCGCTGACCTCCTCCTACCTGCGCTGGATGCCCGTGACCACCTCGGTGGTCTGCCTGGCGCTGGGGATCGCCATCGGCCCCGTCGGCCTGGGCCTGCTGCAACTGGACATCCACCAGGCCGCGGGCTGGATGGAACACCTGACCGAAGTGGCGGTGCTGTTCTCGCTGTTCGTCAGCGGCCTCAAGCTCAGGTTGCCGCTCAACAGCCGCAGCTGGCGCATCGCGTTCGGCCTGGCCGGGCCGGTGATGCTGCTGTCGATCGCCGGGGTCGGCCTGCTGCTCCACTACGCCTTGCACATGCCCTGGGGACTGGCGCTGCTGATCGGTGCGATCCTCGCCCCGACCGACCCGGTGCTGGCGACCCTGGTCCAGGTCAGCGATGCCCAGGACTACGACCGGGTGCGCTTCGGCCTGTCCGGCGAGGCCGGGCTGAACGACGGCGTGGCGTTTCCCTTCGTGATCCTCGGCCTGCTGCTGACCCGCCAGGGCAACGACCCCGGCGCCTGGCTCGGCGACTGGGCCTTGTTCAGCCTGCTCTGGGCGGTACCCGCGGGGCTGCTCAGCGGCTACTGGATGGGCCGCGGCCTCGGCCACCTGACCCTGCACCTGCGCATCAAGCACGCCGACAGCACGGTCTCGCCGAACGACTACCTGACCTTCGCCCTGATCGCCCTGGCCTATGTGGTGGCGGAACTGATCCACGGCTACGGTTTTCTCGCGGTGTTCGCCGCCGCCCTGGGGTTGCGCCAGGCCGAGGTGCACTCCAGCGACCATGCCCGGGCGCCGGCCGAACACCTGGTGCAACCGGTGGTCGGCCATCAGCACGTCGATCCGGCGCAGGCGGTGCATGGCGACGTCGAGGCCCTGCAGGAGAGCCAGGTCGCGGCGGGCATCATGCTCGGCGACATGCTGGCCTTCGGCGGCCTGGTGGAACGGGCCATGGAAGTGTTCCTGGTGACCCTGCTCGGCGTGGTGCTGGTCGCCCATTGGGAGTGGCATGCGCTGACTGTCGGCGCCCTGCTGTTCCTGCTGATCCGCCCGCTCAGCGTCTTGCTGATCCCCTGGGGCCGCCTGCTCGACGACCGCCAGCGCCTGCTGCTCGGCTGGTTCGGCATCCGCGGCATCGGTAGCCTCTATTACCTGTTCTATGCCCTCAACCACGGCCTCGACCCGGCGCTGGCCGACGCCAGCAGCAACCTCACCCTGTCGGTGGTGGCCTTGAGCATCCTGGCCCACGGCCTGAGCACCCAACCGATGCTCGCCCGCTACGAACGCAATAAGAAACGCCGGCGCCATCCCGACCGGGCACCGGGATAAGCCAACAGAATGCAGGGCGCCTGGAGATTGTCAGCACCCGGCGAGCTAAACCGGTCAGCGGCACGTCCTGAGGCTGGACGGCGTTTGTCTCACCGCTTGCGCCAGCGCCTCGATCAACTGCAACTGGGTGTAGGGCTTGGGCACCCGCGGCAAGGCCGCGGCCAGCCCCTCCAGGCGCTGGGCGTAACCGCTGGCGAGAATGATCGGCAGGTCCGGGCGCAGCTCGCGCACGGCGCTCGCCAGTTGCCCGCCGTCCATCACCGGCATCGCCAGGTCGGTGATCATCAGGTCGATCGCCGGGTATTCGGCGAAACGTTGCAGCGCCTGGGCGCCGGACATCGCGCAGAGCACCTGGTGCCCGAGGTCTTCGAGCAGCAGTGTGGTGCTGGTCAGCACCAGGCTGTCGTCGTCGACCACCAGCACGCACAGAGGCTGCTGCTGCGAGTCCGGAGCCGGCAAACGAGGCGGGACGACGGGGGTCGCCTGGCTCGCCAGGGGCAACCACAACTCGGCGGTGGTGCCCTGCCCCTTGAGGCTCTTGAGGATCAGCCGGCCCCCCAATTGCTCGGCCAGGCCATGCACCATCGACAAGCCAAGCCCCGTGCCCTTGCCCACGCCCTTGGTGGTAAAAAACGGATCGGCGGCCAGGGCCAGAGTCTGCTCGTCCATGCCTTCGCCGCTGTCGATCACGCACAGGCGCACATAACGCTCATGGGGCAGGTTGACGCCGGCGGCCTGGCCGCTGTCGCACAGATCGGCCTTGAACACGAGGGTGCCACCGCCCGGCATCGCATCGCGGGCATTGGTCGCCAGGTTGAGCACTGCCAACTCCAGCTGGTTGACGTCGGCTAGCACTGTCGGCAGGGATTCGGGCAGCTCGGTGAGGATGGTCACCTGGGGGCCCAGCGAGCTGCCGAGCAAGCCACTGAGGTTGGTCATCAACTGCGTCAGGGCCACGGGCTCGGTCTTGAGTTCCTGGCGCCGGGCAAAGGCCAGCATGCGCTGGGTCAGCGACACCCCACGCTCGGCGCCGACCACCGCATTGTCCAGCAGGCGCGAGAGTTTCGGGTCGTCGCCGATGCGTTTGCGCGCCAGCTCCAGGTTGCCCAGAATCACCGTCAGCAGGTTGTTGAAGTCATGGGCGATGCCGCCGCTGAGCTGACCGATGGCTTGCAGTTTCTGCGCCTGGAACAGCGCCTCGCGGGCACTTTCCAGGGCCTTCTGGGCCTCGACCGTCTCGCTGATATCGCGGGTGACCTTGGCGAACCCCAACAGCTCACCGGCATCGCCACGGATCGGATCGATGATCACATGGGCGAGGAACTGCGTACCGTCCTTGCGTACCCGCCAGCCCTGCTTCTCGAAACGGCCTTCGCGGGTGGCGATTTCCAGGGCCCGCTGGGGCACGCCGTCGAGGCGATCCTGCTCGGTGTAGAAGCGCGAGAAATGCTCGCCGATGATTTCCTGCGGCAGGTAGCCCTTGATCCGCTGCGCGCCGAGGTTCCAGCTGCTGACCCGACCGTCGGGGTCGAGCATATAGATGGCGTAGTCGGTGACGCTCTGCACCAGCAGGCGAAACTGCTGCTCGCTCTGCTTGAGGGTTTCTTCGGCGATCTTACGCTCGGTCAGGTCCCGGGTGATCTTGGCGAAACCCAGCAGCTGCCCGCTGGAATCGCGGATCGGGTCGATCACCACATGGCACCAGAAGCGCGTACCGTCTTTGCGCACCCGCCAACCCTCGCCCTCGAAACGCCCCTCGGTGAGCGCGGTATGCAACGCGCGCTCCGGCAGCCCGGCCTGGCGGTCTTCGGGGGTGTAGAAACAGGAAAAGTGCGCGCCGAGGATTTCCGCTTCCTGGTAGCCCTTGAACCGCCTGGCGCCGGCATTCCAGCTGGTGACGATGCCCTGGGGATCGAGCATGTAGATCGCGTAGTCGACCACCGCTTCGACCAGCAAGCGAAAACGGTCCTCGTCCAGAACTCTGCGCGGCTGATCAGCCATATCGGTCTCCGCCAGGCTATTTTTATGCATTCTTTTGCATGGGCCAGTAGGGTCGATTGTCTGGCCATCGGCACGCGGCCAACGCAAGTGCGGCCAGCCAGCCGGTAAATGCCGCGCGTCGCTCAGTCAGACCGCTAGGCCCCCGGTCCTCCAATTGAACATACAACTGGATCCCGCAGGCCCTATAAACCGACTTCATGTTGGACAACTGCCCGCGGGCAATCGATCCCCCGCCACTCGTCGTCCCGCAAGAAACTTTTTCAAACTTTCGTTTGCGGTTGTGTTTCCCAATCTTGCGAGGTGTCAAATCGCTCACTATCGAGGATTGAAAAAATGGCTACCAGCGGAAAAAACCCACTCATGGGCAACAAGGACACTCAAAAGCCCTCCCCGGCCGGCAAGAAATCCGGCGGCCAGGGCTCGGGGGGCAACATCCCCGTCGATCGGCAAAAAGCCCCTGACGCAGGCAAGAAAGGCGGCACCCAAGGCTCCGGCGGCGGTACCCGCAAAGCCTGATCCACAACGCCGGAGTGTCGTCCCTGACGCACTCCGGCTTTTTTTGCCCGGACCGCCCATGCCACCGGCCTGCCCGCGCCGGTTGTCGTCGAGCGCGACCGGCTATGCTTGCACCACGGTGAAACCACGTTAGCCAGCCTTCGATGAAAAGCGACGCATGAAAATAGGCCTGATCTCCGACACCCACGGTTTGCTCCGTCCCGGCGCGCTGGCGGCGCTGCAGGGCTGCGCGCATATCCTGCATGCCGGTGATATCGGCGACCCGCAGATGCTCGCCACCCTCGGACACCTGGCGCCGGTGACTGCGGTATTCGGCAATGTCGATCAGCCCCATGACTGGGCCCGGGCACTGCCCCATCACGTCACCGTGCAGCTCGATGGCGTCGACCTGCTGCTCTGCCATGTCCTGGCCGAGGTGCCGAAACCTCTGCCGCCGGGCGTGCGGGTGGTGGTCACCGGCCACTCCCACCGGCCGCTGCAGTTCTGGCAGGACGATGTGCTCTACATCAACCCGGGCAGCGCCGGGCCAAGGCGCTTCAAGTTGCCGGTCAGCCTGGCCTGCCTGACCATCGAGGCCGGCCAGATCGAAGGCCGGTTGATCGAACTGACGGTCTAGCGGTCTGGCTGTCTAGCGGCTTGGCCCGGGCCCGGGCATGACCGGCTATCGGAGCGCGCCCATCGGCCGGGCTTTGCAGGGTCCACACTTAATCCAGCGATTGGCGGCGTTCATGACGAAAGCCGCGCGAAGCCACTTGGCCGGGCCGCGTTGCGCCCTCGAGCAGAAGATTCCGTACCCGGCCCCGCGCCCCCGAGAAGGTGGCGCGCAAGGATGGCCGAGGGCGCGCAATGCGCAGGAGAAAAGCGATGACCTTTTATGTCGTGGCCCGCCTCGACCAGTTGCCCGAAGACCGCGGCACCCGGGTCCAGGTCGGCGCCGAAGCCGTGCTGCTGGTTCGCACCGGCGATCAGGTCCGGGCCTACCAGGCCGATTGCCCCCACGCCGGGGCGCCACTGGAACAGGGCGCGGTGTATCAGGGGCGACTGATCTGCCCCTGGCACAAGGGCGCCTTTGCCTGTGACAGCGGGCTGGTCTGCGAGCCGCCTCCGCTGGCGAGCCTCAAGCGCTACAAAGTCGACATCCGCCATGACAACCGGGTCTGGGTTGCCGACCAGCCCATGGCCGAACCCGCCCCTCCACGGCAGGCCGACTCGCGCCGGCTGCTGGTGATCGGCGCCGGGGCCGCCGGGGCAGCCGCGGTAGCGACCCTGCGGGCCAAGGGTTACACCCGGAACCTGACCTGGAT
This sequence comes from Pseudomonas sp. GW456-L12, assembly GCF_059424045.1. Taxonomy (NCBI): domain Bacteria; kingdom Pseudomonadati; phylum Pseudomonadota; class Gammaproteobacteria; order Pseudomonadales; family Pseudomonadaceae; genus Pseudomonas; species Pseudomonas sp. GW456-L12. Next base: position 92,758 of record NZ_JBWKZA010000011.1, on the reverse strand, counting down.
CGACAAGCAAGCGCGACCCGCCTATGACCGCACCGCCTTGAGCAAATACGTGCTGGCCGGCGAAATGCCGCCGGCGGAGGTTCCGCCCCTGCTCGAGCCGGAGTTTTATCGCAAGGCCGATCTACAGGTGCTGCAGACCGAGGTCCTGCGCCTCGACCCGGGACGGCGGCAGATCCTGTTGGCCAACGGCCAGCGCCTGGACTACGACGCTGCGCTCCTGGCCACCGGCGCCGAGCCGCGCCTGCCGGCCATCGAAGGCGCCGACCTGCCGGGGGTGTTCATGCTGCGCTCGCGGGAGGATGCCGCGCGCCTGCTGGAACAGGCCCTCCCCGGTAAACGCGTGGCGATCGTCGGCGACAGCTTTATCGGCCTGGAAGCCGCCTCGGCCCTGCGCAAACGCGGGCTGATGGTGCACCTGATCGGTCGCCATCCGGTACCGCTGCAACACCAGTTGGGCGAACGCATCGGCAGCGCCATACGAGCCCTGCACGAACGACACGGGGTGATCTACCACGCCGGTTGCGAAGCCCGGGCCCTGGTCGGCGAGGGCCAGGTGCAACAGGTGGTCCTCGACAACGACCAGCGCATCGCCGTCGACCTGGTGCTGTTCGGCATCGGCGTCAGCCCTGCCACGGCCTTCGTCGAAGGCCTCGACCGGGCCGAGGACGGTTCGCTCAAGGCCGATGCCGGCCTGGCCGTGGCCGATGGCCTGTGGGCAGCCGGCGACCTCGTGAGTTACCCCTGCGACGGCCGCTCGCAGCGCATCGAACACTGGCGCGTGGCCCAGCAGCAAGGCCAGCTCGCCGCCTGCAATATGCTCGGCGAACAGCTGAGTTTCAGCGTGGTGCCCTTCTTCTGGACCTATTTCTACGACCAGACCTTCGAGGTGCTCGGCCATGCCCGCCGGTGGAACCAGATCGTCTTCGAGGGCGAGCCGGAGCAGTACCGCTTTATCGCCCTGCTGTGCTTCAACGAACAGGTGGAGTCGGTGGTCGCCTGCGAGTACCCGCGGGCCATGGCCCTGTTGTCGCAGCGCATGCAACGGCCGCTGTCGCGCAGCGAGGCCCTGGAGCTGATCCATGGCACGCCGGAATAACCTTGACCCGCGCCCATCCACGCGCTGCCGACAACCACTCGGCAGCGCCATGGAACCCCGGGTAAAAGGCGATTCTCCAAATTCAGGCAAGGTCTCGATAGCTCGGCCAGCGGCCGAGGCACCCGGTGCAAGGTGAATACCCATGGGCTCAGGTGTCTTGCCGTGGCCGGCCCTATGCAGGATTAAGGAGGACGATGCATCCATGAGCAGGACAGAACGAATCAACCGGGAGCTGGCGAACAACGCCCGGCTGTTTGCCGAAGCCGACCGCCTGGATGTCCAGGCCTATGAGCTGCTTAACACCGACCATGTCGACGACGACCGCCTGGCCCTGTTCAGCAGCGCCAAGCAGCGGGCCAACGAAAAGTACCTGGAAGCGCGCAACGACTGGCTGCGCATCAAGCAGTTGATGGACGGCACCGACTGAAGCCCCCCGCGCCGGCGGGAAGATCCGGGATGCTGGGTTTGCGGTCGCTGCGTCGGAATGCCGCCCAAACCGAGCGCAGCCTCGCAGGCTCGGCAGCGGCTACAGGAACCGCGTTGCCTGTGTAGCCGCTGCCGCAGGCTGCGCACGACCGCGCAGCGGGCGCTGGACCGGACACCGCGTTTTTCCAGGCAGACCACGGACTCAGGCTTTGCGGCAACTGCGTTGCCGTACGCAGCCTCGCGGGCTCGGCAGCGGCTACATCGCCCCCTGTCGTCAGGTCGCTAGCGGGCGTTTGCGCAGTTGTTCCAGCAGAGCCTGGAGTGGATGCTGCAGGCCCTGCCCCTCCTGGCGCTTGACCTGGCTGCGGCAGGAATAACCGTCGGCCAGCAGCCGGCCGCCCTGGCCGTGACGGGCCACCAGCGGCTGCCAGGACTGCTGGTAGATCACCTGCGAAGTCGCCAGGTTGCGGGCTTCGTGGCCGTAGGTACCGGACATGCCGCAGCAACCGCTGGCCAGCACTTGCAGCTTCAGGCCCATCCGCGCGAACACCTGTTGCCACAGGCCGATGCTGCCCGGCTCGTTGGTCTTCTCGGTGCAGTGCGCAAGGAACTGATAGGGCTCGGCCTCGGCGGTCGGGTTCGCTTCGGCCAATGCCTCACTAGGTGCTGCAGGCAACACCCGGGCCAGCCATTCCTGCGGCAGCAGCACCTCGGGCGCCTGAGCCGCCCCCAGGGTCTTGCGGTATTCCTGGCGGTAGACCAGGGTCATCGCCGGATCGAGGCCGACCATGGGCACGCCGCTGGCTTGCAGTTGCAGCAGCGACTGCGCGTTGTAGCGCGCGGCCCGGGCAAAGGCGCCGAGGAAGCCCTGGACCTGCAAGGGCTTGCCGTTTGGCGCGAACGGCGCGAGGTAGATCTGGAAGCCCAGGCGCTCGATCAGCTCCAGCCACTCGGCCGCCAGCGGCGTCTCGAAGAACCGGGTAAAGGCGTCCTGCACCAGAATCACGCTGCGTTCGCGCTGTTCGGCAGACAGCGCCGCCAGTTGCGCGGCGTTGGCCATGCGCACGTTGCGCCGGCGGCACACCGCCTGGAAATCCAGGGTGCTGAGCAACGGGCTGTCGACCATCCCCGCCAGGTGCTGGAGCGCCCGGCTCACCGGCGCCGCGCCGATCAGCGCGTTGTACAGCCGTGGCAGGCGCGCCAGATAGGGAACGCTGAACTCCAGGGAGCCGATCAGGTAGTCCTTCAGCGGGCGCAGGTAACGGCCGTGGTACAGCTCGAGGAAGCGCGAGCGGAACTCCGGCACATTGACCTTGACCGGGCACTGCCCCGCGCAGGACTTGCACGCCAGGCAACCGGCCATGGCGTCGTACACCTCATGGGAGAAGTCCTCGCGCCCGCCCAGCCGCGCCGCGCTGTTGTAGACGCGCCGGGCCAGGTTGGAAAGCCGCGCGCCACCGCCGTTCAGCACGTCCACCCCCTGCTCGCCCTGCAGGCGCAGCCACTCGCGGATCAGCGAGGCGCGGCCCTTGGGCGAATGAATGCGGTTGCGGGTGGCCTTCCACGACGGGCACATGGCGTCGTCCGGGTCAAAGTTGTAACAGGCGCCGTTGCCGTTGCAATGCAGGGCGCTGTCATAGCTCTGCCAGACGCGCTCGTCGATGGTGCAGTCGAGTTCGCCGCGCAGCACCACTTCATCGACCTGGGTCAGGCGCGCTTCCGGCACCGAGGCCGGGGTGGCGATCTTGCCGGGGTTGAGCTGGTTGAACGGGTCGAACGCGGCCTTCAGGGCCTGCAGCGACGGATAGAGTTCACCGAAATAGTCCGGCACGTACTGCGAGCGCAGGCCCTTGCCGTGCTCGCCCCACAACAGACCGCCGTGCTTGTGGGTCAACGCCGCCACCGCATCGGAGATCGGCCGGATCAACGCCGCCTGCTTGGGGTCCTTCATGTCGAGGATCGGCCGCACGTGCAGCACGCCGGCATCGACATGGCCGAACATGCCGTATTGCAGGCCGTAGCCATCGAGCAGCGCACGGAACTCGAGGATGTAGTCCGCCAGGTTCTCCGGCGGCACCGCGGTGTCTTCGACAAAGGGCTGCGGCCGCGCCTCGCCCTGGACGTTACCCAGCAGGCCCACCGCGCGCTTGCGCATGGCGTACACCTGGTTCACCGCCTGGGCGCCGATGGCCAGGGTGTGGCCCAGGCGCAGCACCGAGCTGTCCTGCTGCAGGTGGCGGACAAAGGCGTCGACCCGCTGCTCCAGCTCTTCCTGGTCGTCGCCGCTGAACTCGATCAGGTTGATGCCCAGGGTCGGGGCGTCCGCCTGCTCGGGGAAATACCGCGCCACGCCGTGCCAGACGATGTCCTGCATGGCCAGCATCAGCACCTTGGAGTCCACCGTCTCGATCGACAGCGGCTTCAGCGCCATCAGCGCCTTGGCATCGCGCAGCGCATCCATGAAGCCGGCGTAGCGCACGTTGACCAGGATCGAGTGCCGGGGAATCGGCAGCACATTCAGCCGCGCCTCGACGATAAAGCCCAGGGAGCCCTCGGAACCGCAGAGCACGCTGTTGAGGTTGAATTGCTCCGGACTCTCGCGCAGGTGCGCCAGGTCATAACCGGTCAGGCAGCGATTGAGCTTGGGAAAGATCGCCTCGATCAGCTCGGCCTGGTGGTCGGCGATGTCCTGGGCGCAGCGGTAGACCTCGCCGATGCGATCGGTCCGCGCCGCCTCGTCGGTCAACTGGCGGTTGTCGATCGGCGCGCTGTCCAGGCGGGTGCCGCCCAGCAGCACGGTGCTCAGCGCCAGTACGTGATCGCGGGTCTTGCCATAGGTGCAGCTGCCCTGCCCGCTGGCGTCGGTGTTGATCATGCCGCCGACGGTGGCGCGGTTGGAGGTCGACAGCTCCGGGGCGAAGAACAGGCCGTGGGGCTTGAGGGCGGCGTTGAGCTGGTCCTTGACCACCCCGCTCTGCACCCGCACCCAGCGTTCCTCGACGTTGATCTCGAGGATCTGGTTCATGTGCCGCGACAGGTCGACCACGATGCCGTCGGTCAGCGACTGGCCGTTGGTGCCGGTGCCGCCGCCACGGGGAGTGAGCACCACCGCGCGATGTTCCGGGCTCGCCGCCAGCCGCGCCAGGCGTTCCACGTCCGCGACATCCCGGGGGAAAACCGCGGCCTGCGGCAGCCGCTGGTAGATCGAGTTATCGGTGGCCAGCACCGTGCGCAGGCCCAGGTCACGGGCGATCTCGCCACGAAAACCGTCGGCGGCCAGGGCGTCGAGGAAGCTTTGGTAGTGGGCCAGCGGGTCGCGTTCGGGGGCAAGCAGAGCAATCATCAAAATGGTTTCCAGGCAGAGAAAAGGCGCAGCGGTGCATGCAAAACACGTATGCTTGCACGCAGCCCGAGGGGCGGCGGCCAGCCGAAAAAGCCTATTTTCCTAAAGCCTTGCACCTTGGGCAAATGTATTTCATGTGCTTTTTCCATGAGTTTTATGAATGAACCCGAGACGTCTCACTCCGTCGATGTCGGTGCTGGTGGCCTTCGAGGCCGCGGCGCGGCATGGCAGCTTCACCAAGGCCGCCGAAGAACTGGCGCTGACCCAGAGCGCCGTCAGCCGCCAGGTCCAGGCCCTGGAGTCGCTGCTGGAAGTGCCGCTGTTCAGCCGTGACGGCCGGCATATCGAGCTGACCGCCGCCGGCGCCCTGTATCACCACGAACTGGCCGCGGCCCTGGCGCGGATCCGCAACGCCACCTTGCAGACCATCGCCCACAAGGCCGGCGGCGGCCCGTTGCACCTGGCGGTGTTGCCGACCTTCGGCTCGAAATGGCTGCTGCCGCGCATGCATGACTTTTACACCAGCCACCCGGGCACCCTGGTGCATATCCATTCGCGGATCGTCACCAGCGACCTGTCGAAGGACACCGCCGACATGCACGCCATCATCTGCGCCGGCACCGGCCACTGGCCCGGCTACGAAGCCCATCGGCTGCTCTCGGAAAAGCTCACGGTGGTGGCCAGCCCCAAGGCCTTGCCCGAGCACGCTTCGATGTCCGTCGGCGACGTGGCCGGGCAGTTGCTGTTGAATGTGGTGTCGCGTCCCGATGCCTGGCCCGAATGGTTCGAGCAGAACGGCTTGCATCCGCGGGCGATGCGCATGGGCCCGGGGTTCGAGTTGACCGCGCATCTGATCCAGGCGGTGGTCGCCGGCATCGGCATCGGCCTGGTGCCGCGCATCCTGGTGCAGGACGAGATCCACAGCGGCGAGCTGGTGGCGCTGTTCGAGCCGGTGGACAGCGGCCGCGGCTATTACCTGGCCTACCCCAGCCGCTATCAGCACCTGCCGTCGTTGCAGGCGTTCAGCCGCTGGCTGCTGTCGATCCCCTTTCCCGACAGCTGACAGTCCCTTCGCTCAGTCGTACTCGGCCTCCTCATGCTCGCCCAGCAACCGCCGCTGGCGCGCCGAGGCCGCGGCCAGCACCTCGGGATTGAAACGCCAGTGCAGGTACGGCGAAAACTTCTGCGCCACCATGCGCCGGCCATAGTGCACCTGCAGCAGGTAGCGGATGCGTTCGGCGCTGCTGTTCTCGCTGCCGGCATGCCACAGCTCGCTGCGAAACATCAGCGCGTCGCCGGCCTGGCACAGCACGGCCTGGGCAGTTTGGCCATGCCAATGTTCCTCGCCGGCCCGTGGCGGCCGCCCGGCTCGATGACTGCCCGGCACCACGCGGGTCGGGCACAGGTCCTGGTCGATATCGTCCAGGTACAGGTGGCAGGTACAGATCTGCATCGGCAGCACGAAGGCCGGATCGCGGAGCAGGCTGCGGGGCAGCTGCAGCGCCAGGTAATCCAGGTGCAACCCTATCCCCTGGAACCCCGGATGACAGCGCCAGGCGGTCTGGCCGATGACATGGCAATCGTCACCCAGCGCCGCTTCGGCCAGCTCGATCACCCCCGGCAGGTCGAGAAACGCCAGCCACAGCGGGTCGCGGTTGAACACGCATTTGTAGTGTTCGAGCAAGCCGCTGTAGTCCCAATGCAGGGGCTTGAGGCCGTCGATAGCGCGGCGCAGCAGCTGGATCTGCAACCCGTCGAGCACTCCGGGCAGCAGCACAAAACCCTCACTGTGCAAGGCCCGCAGACGCTCGGCGGTCAGTGCTGGCGGGGGCTGGACGTGGGTCATGGCGGCTAGTCGATGGGGCCGATATTGATCAGCCGGTCGCTGCCCAGCCCCGGCACCCTGGCCAGCACCCCGACCGGCGTGGCGGCGGAAAACTCGATGACATAGCCCATGCCACTGCCGTCCTCTTCCATGGCCACCACCCAGCGCGCCACTTCGTCGGGGTTCAGGCTCAGCGCCCGCGCCACCCGGCGCTGACGGCGTTCCTCGAGCGTTTCGTCCAGGGAGTCGTCGTTCATCTGGCTCAACCTCCGGCGGATAGCAGCCCCTCCGGGCCTGGTGCGGCCCTTACAACGGCTGTGAAAATCATTGTGGGCAAAAGTTGAATCCCGCTCCGTGCGCCGTGACGAACGGCAGCGTTTAGCGCCAGAAACGGATCGCCGGTTTTATCGCCGGCCCACAAGCGAGTTTTCTTTCGAGCGTTTCAGAAAGGGCCTAAAGCGCCGCGCCAGGATGGCCCCCTAGCATTCGTGGCCTATCCAGAAGCCGGGGCCGCTCATGCATCTACTGATTTGCGCTTACTGACATGCGCTTGTTGAAAGCCTCCGACCGGCAGGCATGGAATGCGCACGATCCGTATTTCGCCGAAACCCGGGTGCGCATGGCCCTGCAACGCAACAGGTCAAGCCTTGAAGGGTTGGACGAGCTGTTGCGCGAGCACTACAGCATCCACAGCGACCGGGAGATTCTGGCCGCCGTCAGAAACGGCGACTGGGTGCTGGTCACCGACAGTTCCGCCGCCACAGCCAGCGGCAGCCTGCTCTGCCCCGCGCCCGAACCGCAGCCGGTCTACCTTCGGCCAGACCCGTGGCCCGATCCCGTTCCTCGCACCGACCTGGTCTTCGCCAAGTCCATCAGCAGCGTCCCCTGGGGCACCACCCAGGCCGGCAGCGCCAGCGAGCCCGCGGGCAATTTCGGCAAGACCATGCTGATGGCCTCCTCGGCCACCGAGGCCGGGCTCGGCAGGGTCGCCGGCGAACGGCTCCTCAGGAGCTTCGCCTGGTCAGTGCAGATGGCCGGCACCGCGGCCAGGACCCTCGGAGGCCCGGCGGGACAGGTGCTGCTCCTGGCCATGACCCCGACCCGGCTTGGCGACGATTCCTTCTACAGCGAAGAACAACTGCGCGAGCTGCGCGCCGCCACCACCCGGGTGCGCTTCCAGTTCCGCCGCGACAGCCAGGGCCCGCTGCAAATCCATGGCATCCACACCAGCGCCCAGTCGGGCCAGGACAGCGTCCCGGTGATCAAGGCCCACTGGAACGCCGACAAAAACGCCATGCAGGCCCACCTCGGCACGCTCACCATCACCTGGACACCGCACAACGGCCCAGTGGTCACCGCCCCGACCCCCTACCCGGGGGTGACCGACGAACTGGCCAACCTCATGGTCCACCCCATCGCCGAAGGCGGCGACAGCCAACTCCAGGGCGCGCCAATCGATGAACTCAAGGTCGAAGACTGCATCATCACCTTCCCGATCGGCAGCGGCCTCCGCTCGCTGTACCTGGTCTTCGCCAAGCCCCTGGTCAACCCGCTGGAAGTCGGCCCGGCGAATGACCTTTCCAGTAGAAGCGCCAAGGATGGGTTGGATATTGATCACATACCGTCGCAGAAGGCGTTGGAAGCTTTTTGAAAGCAAACGATCCACATATACAAGGTGAAGATATTCAAGACAATTTACGCAAAGCCCCGAGCATCGCGATCCCGCGAAAAGTTCACCAAAAATACAGTGCGACGTATGGCGGTAGAAACACCAAGGCCCGGCAGGTCGAGGATGCCTCTGACCTGCGTGCAGCCGTAGATACTAATCTCGACGCTATGAAACCTTATCTGCTGGACGAAGGCTTTACCGAAGAACAGATCGAAACGGCACGCACCCACCTGCATAATCTCCACCAAGAACAGGGTTGGTACTGATATGAACGCAGCAACAATTGATGACTTGGTTAAAAGTCTCGGCCGTACCTATCCCGAAATGATTGCCTCCGGAATGTATCTTCCAGGTGGACCGCCTAAAGGTATTTTCGAGGACAGTGACACCTTGGCAATGTCACCTGAGCCTGGAATCGAATTAGGTTTTTGGGCTAAGAGTCAGCGCTTTGAAATGCTGTTCATCAGCTTGCTGGAAAGCTTCCAAGGGAAGTCCCTCTACAAGGGAAGCCTACCCTACCAACTTAAAAGTCAAATGAATCAGGGGTGGATAAGGTCTCGCTTTGGAGAGCCACTGGAGTCAAAAGCACCTTTCAAAATGCCCATACGGGGCATGACGGGAGGGTGGGACATTTATCGCTTTCCGAGCATTCCCAAAGGAACACAGGTGGTTTTTAAATACAGCGCCAGAATGGAAGTTGAAACGATAGTGTTCGAGCTGAACGAAAGATCACACGCTTAAATGATCGATGACTTGGTTAAATGCCTTGGCCGCACCTACCCCGAAATGATTGCCTCAGGAATGTATCTCCCAGGAGGACCACCAAAGGGCATCTTTGATGACAGCGACAGGGTGACAGTGTCGCCGGAGCCAGGGGTCGAATTGGGTTTTTGGGCCAGCACTCAACGTTTTGAAAACCTGTTCATTACCTTTCTTGAGGGTTTTGAAGGAGAACCCATATACCGAGGGAGTCTTCCCTACCAGCTCAAAACCAAGATGAATCAGACCTGGGTTAAATCTCAATATGGCGAGCCGCTGGAATCAGGAGCGCCTTATAGAGTGCCTATCTCCGGCATGACGGGCGGCTGGGATACCTATCGTTTACCAGGCATGTCCAAGAGCATCCACGTGTTGTTCAAGTACACCGTCGACATGGAAGTGGAAGGCATCGTCTTCAGGCTGAACGAAAGATCACAGGCTTAGTTCTGCTGGGACAATGCTGGTCTTTGGTATGAACGCCGTATCCCCTCCGGGAAGGTTTTTCAGCTGAGCAGGATGCGAAATTACAAGCCAAGAGGAAGATGGCATGACAGTAGATAAAGCCTGTCCGGTAGTGCTACGGAGCAGTGAAACGCTAGAAATCTTGGCGTTTGAGCATCCGCTGGCAGGTCTGCAACTGGTCAAGGGTAGCGTGGAACCCGGAGAGTCAACCGAGATGGCCGCTGCCCGAGAGCTGGTCGAGGAAGCCGGGATTCAAGGCAAGGTGGTACGAGATTTGGGGGCGTGGCGCTCGCCTATAACCGGACAGATGTGGGCATTCCATGAGTGCCATGTCGCGCAGGACCTCCCTGATACCTGGGTTCATCATACTGAGGATGATGGAGGGCATGAGTTCAGGTTTTTCTGGCATCCATTAATGAGTGAGCCCTCTGAAGCCTGGCATCAAATGTACAAAGATGCCTTGGGGTTCATAAGACTTAGTCTCGCAAAAGCACTCATGGAGAATTGACACTCAATCCGGCCATCTCACTCACCCGCCCCCTCCCCTCAATGCCCGCGAATATAGTGCTCCAACTGCCGAATCAGGTCCGCCTGCTCGACAATCGCTTCCTTCACCAAATCACCAATCGACAGCAGCCCGATCAGTTGCTCGCCGTCCAGCACCGGCAGGTGGCGCAGGTGGCTGTCGGTCATCACGGCCATGCAGCGTTCGATGCTGTGCTGGCTGTCGGCGGTGACCACGGGGGCGCTCATGATGGCGCGGACCGGGGTGCCTACCGATGAGCGGCCTTGCAGCACCACCTTGCGCGCATAGTCGCGTTCGCTGATGACGCCGACCACCTGCCCGGCTTCCATCACCGGCAATGCGCCGACGTTTTTCTGCGCCATCATCTGCAGTGCTTCGAGCACCATCTGGTCCGGGCCGATGCTGTGCACCTGGCGGTGTTCCACGGCCTTCAACTTCAGCAACTGAGCAGCGGTTTTCATGGGCGTCTCCGATACCTTGAGCAACAGGGGTTCCGGCCCCGCGCCACAAGGCGCGGAGTCAGGCATGGATCTGGGTTGCGCGCGGCTTAGCGCACGCCGATTTCCACCACGTCGCCACGCAGCCGCGCCGGCCAGGTGCGCAGACGTTGCTCCGGGTATTCCAGGCAGGTGCCGTCGGCCAGGCGGAAGTGCTGCTTGTACAGGGGCGAGGCGATCACCAGCTCATCCTTGATGCAGCCCACCAGGCCACGCCCGATCACGTTGGCGCCGGACTGCGGGTCGTGGTTGTCGATGGCGTAGAGGGTCTGCTGCGCGGCATCCGGCAGGTAGATCAGCGCCACCTGGGCGCCGTCGTGCCAGACCACCACGCCGCTGTGGCTGACCAGGTCCTGGCGGCTGCACACCGCCTGCCACTGCACGCCGGGCTGCTCGGCGAATCCACTTTCGATAGGTTGCAGGCTTGGCGACAGGCTCATCAGAGCACCTCCTCGGTGACAGGGATCAGGTTGAGTTCGGCGGCCATGATCGGCCGGCGCTGGCCGCGTTCCTCGACAAAATGAATGTCCGGGTCCGGGCGCTGGTCGTTGACGAAGGTGCGGAAGCGCTTGAGTTTTTCCGGGTCCTTGAGGGCGTTGGCCCATTCGCATTCGTAGCGGTCCACCACCAGCTGCATCTGCGCTTCCAGCTCGGCGCCAAGGCCCAGGCTGTCGTCGATCACCACCGCCTTGAGGTAATCCAGGCCGCCCTCCAGGCTTTCGCGCCACACCGAGGTGCGTTGCAGGCGGTCGGCGGTGCGGATGTAGAACATCAGGAAGCGGTCGATGTAGCGGATCAGCGTCTGGTCGTCGAGGTCGGTGGCGAACAGTTCGGCGTGGCGCGGACGCATGCCGCCGTTGCCGCAGACATACAGGTTCCAGCCGTTCTCGGTGGCGATCACGCCGACGTCCTTGCTCTGCGCCTCGGCGCATTCGCGGGTGCAGCCGGACACCGCGAACTTCAGCTTGTGCGGCGAGCGCAGGCCCTTGTAGCGGTCCTCGATCTCCAGGGCCATGCGCACGCTGTCCTGCACGCCGTAGCGGCACCAGGTGCTGCCCACGCAGGACTTCACGGTACGGGTCGACTTGCCGTAGGCATGCCCGGTCTCGAAACCGGCCGCGATCAGCTCGGCCCAGATATCCGGCAGCTGGTGCAACTGGGCGCCGAACAGGTCGATGCGCTGGCCGCCGGTGATCTTGGTGTAGAGCTCGTATTTCTTCGCCACCTGGCCGATCACGATCAGCTTGTCGGCAGTGATCTCGCCACCGGCGATGCGCGGCACCACCGAGTAGGTGCCGTTCTTCTGCATGTTGGCCATGAAGGTGTCGTTGGTGTCCTGCAGCGGCACCAGGGAGCGGTCCATGATCGGCTGGTTCCAGCACGAGGCGAGGATCGAGCCCACCGCGGGCTTGCAAATATCGCAACCGATGTGGCCACTACCGTGCTTGGCGAGCATCTCGTCGAAACTGAGGATGCCCTCCACTCGCACCAGCGCGTACAGCTCCTGGCGGGTGTAGGCGAAATGTTCGCACAGGCTCTTGTCGACGCTGACGCCACGGGCGATCAGCTCGTGCTCGAACACCTGCTTGAGCAGGCCGGCGCAACCGCCGCAACCGGTGCAGGCCTTGGTCCGGACCTTGAGCTGGCCGAGCTCGGAACAGCCGCCGTCGATGGCCGAGCAGATCGCGCCCTTGGTCACGTTGTGGCAGGAGCAGACCGTGGCCGATTCGGGCAAGGCGCCCGGGCCGAGGGTCGGCGCGCCGGCGCTGGACGGCAGGATCAGGCTGGCCGGTTCGGCGGGCAAGGCGATGCCGTTCTGCATGTATTGCAGCAAGGTGTCGTAGTAACTGTTGTCACCCACCAGCACGGCGCCGAGCACCTGCTTGCCGCTGGCATCCACCACCAGGCGCCGGTAGCTGGCCGTGGCCTCGTCGATGAACTGGTAGCTGCGCGCGCCCGGAGTCAGGCCCTGGGCGTCGCCGATGGAGCCGACATCGACCCCCAGCAGCTTGAGCTTGGTCGACATGTCCGCGCCCATGAAGGGCTCGCCCGGCTCGCCGCACAGTTGCGCGGCGACGCTGCGGGCCATCTGGTAACCCGGGGCCACCAGGCCGAAGATGCTGCCGTTCCAGCTGGCGCACTCGCCAATCGCGTAGATGTGCGGGTCGCCACTCAGGCACTGGTTGTCCACCATCACGCCGCCACGCGGGCCGATCTCCAGGGCGCAGTCGCGGGCCAGGGCATCCTGGGCGCGAATCCCGGCGGAGAACACGATCAGGTCGGTTTCGAGGAAGTCGTCGCCGGCGAAGTTCATCCGGTAGCGGTACTGCTCGCCGGCGCTGATCGACTGGGTGCCCTTGCCCAGGTGCACGCCGACGCCCAGGGCTTCGATCCGCGCCTTCAACGCGCGACCGCCCTGCTCGTCCAGCTGCACCGGCATCAGCCGCGGCGCGAATTCCACCACATGGGCTTCCAGGCCCAGGCTCTTCAAAGCGTTGGCTGCCTCCAGGCCGAGCAGCCCGCCGCCCACCACCACGCCGCGCCGGGCATTGGCGGCCGCGGCGCGGATGGCGTCGAGGTCTTGCAGGGTGCGATAGACCAGGCGCGAGTCGTCTGCGGCGCCGTCGATCGGCGGCACGAAGGGATAGGACCCGGTGGCCAGCACCAGCTTGTCGTAATGCACCGGGCCGGCGGCGGTGATGACCTGGCGGTGCTCGCGGTCAATGCGCAGCACCGCCACCCCCAGGTGCAGGGTCAGGCCCGTGGCCTGGTACAGCGCGGCATCGCCCAGGGCCAGGGATTCGGCGTCGCGACCGGTGAAATACTCGGACAGGTGCACCCGGTCGTAGGCGCGCATCGGTTCTTCGCTGAAGACGTGCAGGCGGTACTGCTCGAGGGCGCCGCGCGCCACCAGCTGTTCGACGCAATGATGTCCGACCATGCCGTTGCCGATCACGATCAGGGTTTTGTGTGTGTTCAAAGGGGCAACAATGGCATTCATAAATAGCACCCGACCCAAGCCAATCACGGTTTTTTTTTAAGCAAAAAAAAGCGCCTGAAACCTCACGGTTCCAGGCGCCTTTGCCTGTTATTTGCGGTGTGCGATCGGGCTGCTGTGCCTGACTCACCGAGTGCCCATGGCCGGTTGGCCGATCGATCCGCGTTGACCGAGGGGGCGGCCCGCCCGCGACATGCGCGGTGGGGCGTTAGCGGCTGTCTTGCAGCCTTTGTGCCAGGCTGCGCCGCACGCCTTGAAAGGCCATGCTGGCGGGGTTGCGCGGTCATTCTGCAAGGCTCCCGGATAGCCTACCCTGGGCCTGGAATCGCCTTAGCCTGGTGCAAGGCCGGGGCCGCGAGCCTTATAAAAGTGCAAACCCGGCCGGTTCGCCGACGCGTCAGCGGGTGGCAGCCAGGCGCTGCAAGAATGCCGCGCGCCGCTCGCGGTCCTGCTCTTCCTTGGCCAGCAGCTGCGGCAACAGCGCCTCGGCCCGTTGCCGGTCGAGGATGAACACGCCGTCGTCGTCGCCGATGGCGATATCCCCCGGGTTGACCCGCACCCCGGCCACTTCGATGGACAGGTTGACCTCCCCCCGCTCGCCGATGCCGCGGGTGGTGTAGGCGCTGACGCCACGGCTGAACAGCGGCAGGCGATGCTCGCGCAGGGCGGCGACATCGGTGACCGCGCCCTCCACCACCACCCCGGAAAGGCCCTTGATCAACCCGGCCAGGGTGCGCAGTTCGCCCCAGCAGGCGCACTCCTGATCGCCCACACACTGGATCACCAGCACGTCCCCCGGTTCGCTGAGCAGCAGTGCGTCGCGCAGGATGGCGCCATCCGGGGCGAAGACCTTGACCGTGACCACATTGCCGAGCATGCGCAGCCCGTCGAACAGCGGGCGGATGCCGCGCAGGTAACCCTCATCGCCAAAGTGGCCGAGGGTCGAAGGCGCGATGCCGCGGTAATGCTCGAGCAAGGCGGCGCTGGCGTGGTGTTGGCGTGGAGCGATCATCGGCATTTCCTCGGGCGCAGCAGCGGGCAGGTCGAGCAGTATTCGGCGGGCTCGGTGGCCTCGTAATAGAAGCAGCAGGTGCGGCGAAAGCGGATGCTCTTGCCCTCCTCCAGTTGCGTCGGCGGCCGACGGAAGTGCCGCAGCGGGTTGTAGTCCAGGCCGAACAGCGCTGGCGCGGCCTCTTGCAGCAGCCAGTCGAAGTCCGCCTCGTGGCGCAGGCGGATCAGCGGGTCCTCGACCTTGCCCATGCGTTTTTCGTACAGCGAATAGACCCGCACCGCAGTGTTTTCCCAGAGTATGCGCCGGGAAATGCCGCTGACCCGGTTGAAGGTCTGCCACAGCGGCGCCAGCACTCCGGCGAACAGCGACTCGACAATGGAAGCGCGCCAGGCTTCGCGTTCGCCCGCGGCATACGCCTGGGGCGGCCGGTCTGCCAGCGGCATCGACGACGTCCAGAGCCCGTCGTCGTGGCCGTACTCGATCACGCAGTCGTCCAGGGACAGCAGCAGGCCCTGGTCGCACACCGACATGGCGTACAGGCAGGCGCCGGTGGCGAGGAAGGAAAAACGCTTGGCCAGCAGCGAGGCGGTGATCGCCCGGGTCGGCGAACCGATCACCGGCCCCAGCTGGTCGAGCAGCGCGATACAGGTTTCATCGTCGAGCAAGGCCCGGGCACTCAGGGAGCGCTGGCGGTCGCGTTGGGCCATGGGTTTCAGGCGCAACGGCCCGGATAGCACGCTCCAGTCTTGCGGGTTGAAGGCGGCTTGCAGGTTCATCGCGGCAGTTCCCGGCCAAAGGGAATGCACAGCGGCGTGCCGAAAAACGGATCGGCGATGATCCGGCAATTGAGGTCGAACACCTGCTTGACCAGTTCCTCGGTCAGGATCTCCTCGGGCCGGCCCTGGGCGAACGCGGTGCGCTGGTGCATCGCCACCATATGGTCGGCGTAGCGGCAGGCCAGGTTGAGATCGTGCAGGACCATGACGATGGTCTTGTTCTCCTGGCGATTGAGTTCGCGCAGCAGGTCCAGCACTTCGATCTGGTGCGCCAGGTCGAGAAAGGTGGTGGGCTCGTCGAGCAGCACGATCTCGGTGTCCTGGGCCAGGGTCATGGCGATCCACACCCGCTGGCGCTGGCCGCCGGACAAGGCGTCCACCGGCCGCTCCGCCAGCGCCTGCACGCCGGTCTGCAACAGGGCGCGCTCGACCATGGCTTCGTCCTGGGCCGACCATTGCTGCATCCAGTTCTGGTAGGGATAACGCCCCAGCGCCACCAGCTGGCGCACGGTGATGCCTTCGGGGGCGCTGGGCATCTGCGGCAGGATCGCCAGTTCGCGCGCCACCGCCGCGGTGGATTTGCGCTGGATATCCTCGCCATTGAGGATCACCGAGCCCTGCTGCGGCTTGAGCAGCCGCGCCAGGGATTTGAGCAGGGTGCTCTTGCCGCAGCCGTTGCTGCCGATCAGCACCGATACCTGGCCCGCCGGCAGTTGCAGGTCCAGCCCGTCGATAATCACCTGGCGCTGATAGCCCAGGGTCAGTTGCTGGGTTGCCATCGAGGACATCGGGAATTCCTTAGTGCCGCTGGTTGATCAAAAGATAAAGAAAGAACGGTGTGCCCAGCACCGCGACAAAGATCCCCGCCGGCAGGTCCAGCGGCAGGAACAGGGTGCGCCCGATCAGGTCGGCAAGCATCACCAGGTTGGCGCCGACCAACGCCGCCATCACCGCCTGCCCGGCAAAGCCCGGGGCCACCAGGCGCTTGGCGATGTGCGGCGCGATCAGCCCGACAAAGGCAATCGCCCCGCCCCAGGCCACCGCCGCCCCGGCCAGGGCCACGCTGACCAGCAACAGGCCGGCGCGCAGCCACTGTACCCGCACGCCGATGCCCTGGGCCAAGGCATCGTCCAATTGTTGCACCCGCACCTGGCGGGCCAGCCACACCAGCAACGGCAGGATCGCCAGCAGCCAGCCGGCCAGGGCCCGCGGCTCCGGCCAGCTGGCGCCGTAGACGCTGCCGGTGAGCCAGACATAGGCCGACAAGGTGGTGGTCAGCGGGCTGAACACCAGGACAAAGGTGGTCACCGCCGCCAGCAGCGCCGACACGCCGACGCCGATCAGCACCAGGCGCAGCGGCGAGGTGCCCTGCTTCCAGGCCAGCAGGTAAATGGCCAGGGCCGCCAGCCCGGCACCGAGCATCGCCGCCAGTGGCAAGAACTGCGGGCCCAGCAGCAGGGAAAAGAACGACAGGTACAGCACCGCCGCGGCACTGGCGCCGCTGGTGATGCCCAGCAGATCGGGGGACGCCAGCGGGTTGCGGATGATGCTCTGCAAAATCAGGCCGGACACCGCCAGCGCCGCGCCGACCAGGGCCGCCAGCAGCAGGCGCGGCAGGCGCAGTTGCTCGACGATGAACAGCAGGCGCGGATCGCCGCCGCGCCACAGCAGCTCCAGCACGGTCAGCGGCGACAGGTCGAGCTTGCCCAGGGACAAGGCGCCGAGCATCACCAGCGCCGTCGCCAGCACGGCCAGCAACAGCCGCCACAGGGTCGCCAGGTCGATGCGCCGCGAAAAGCCGGCGGTGCGCAGGGTCAGGGTGTTATTCATAACGGCCTCCACGACGGGCCAGGAAAATAAAGAACGGCGCACCGAACAACGCGGTCATCACCCCCACCGGCACCTCCTGCGGCAGGATCACCAGGCGCCCCAGGGTGTCGGCCAGCAACAGCAGGATCGCCCCCAGCACCGCGCACCCCGGCAGCAACCAGCGATGGTCGATGGACAGCCCCTTGCGCACCATGTGCGGCACCAGCAGGCCGATGAAACCGATGCTGCCCGCCAGCGCCACCGCGCTACCCGCCAGGCCGATGATCAGCACGCTCATCAGCCAGCGGATCAACCCGGTGCGCTGCCCCAGGCCGATGGCGATGGCTTCTCCGGCATTGAGCACATTGACCTGCCCGGCCAGCAGCAACGCGCCGAGCAAGGCCAGCGCGACACCCATCAGCAGCGGTGCGGCCAGCCCCAGGTCACGCTCGGACAACGACCCGGCGAGCCAGAACAGCACGGTGTCCAGCCCCTCCTCGTTGACCACCAGCAGCGCCTGGCTGAAGGCAGAAAACAACGCAGTGATCGCCGCCCCCGCCAGGACGATGCGCAGCGGGTTGAGGCTGCCCTGCCCGCGATTGCCGATCAGCCACACCAGGCTGCCGGCCAGCGCGGCGCCGATAAAGGCGCACCACAGCCACTGGCTCATGGACGACAGGGCAAACAGCGACGAGCACAGGATGATCGCGAAGGTCGCCCCGGCATTCACCCCGAACAACCCCGGCGATGCCAGCGGGTTGCGGGTCAGCGCCTGCATCAGCGCCCCCGCCACCGCCAGGCTTGCACCCACGGCGACGGCCATCAGGGTGCGCGCCAAGCGACTGTTGAAGATCAACTGCTGGCCGGCGCTGAGGCTGTCCGGTTGCAGAAAGCCCTTGAGCAACTGCGACGGTTCGATCCAGGTCGCCCCGGCCGCCAGGCTCAGGCCAGCGCACAGCAGCAGGACGACCAGCGCCAGGCCAAGTTTCAGCCCACGGCTCATGAAGACGCCACCAGGCGGGCAATGTCGTCGAGCATCAGGTTGGCGCCGAGGATCCCTCCGGAGAAACTCCAGGCGATGCCATCGACCCGCCACACCTGCTGCTGTTGCACGGCGCGCAGCTGTTGCCAGAACGGGTAATGCACCAGCCGTTCATAGTTGTGCTGCACCGCCTGGCTGTCGCGCTGGAATACAAAAAACAGGTCGGCATCGACCACGGGCAAGTTCTCTTTGCTGGTGAGTTTGATATAGGTGCCCCGGGACTCGCGGGCGACCGGGTTCCAGGCGAAGCCCAGCTCCGTGAGCACCGAGCCGGCGAAACTGCTCGGCAGGTAACTGCGGACATGGTCTTCACGCACATCCAGCACCGACACCGTGGGCGGCCAGCGCCCAGCGAAAGTCACCTGCAACTGCTCGCGCAAACGCGCCACCCGCTGCTGCCATTGCCCCAGCAGGCTGCTGGCCTGCTGCTGACGGTTCAGGGCCGCGCCCATCAGCGCCAGGGTGCGCTTGAACTCGAAGACTTCCTCGAGCATCAGCACCGTGCCCATGCGTTCGAGCAGCGGCGCGATGCGCTGGTGGCGAAAACGCGAGGCGACGATCACGTCCGGCTCCAGCAGCACGATGTCCTCAAGGCTAGGCTGGGTTTCCAGGCCGACATGAGGAACCTTCGCCAGCGCCGGGCGCAGGTAGCGGAAGGTCGGTTTTTCGCTCGACGACTCCACCACGCCGCAGGGCGTCACGCCCAGCGCCACGGCGCTGTCGGTGGCGCCCTGGAACAGGGTGACCAGGCGCAGCGGTTCGGCGCGGGCGATCCGTGGCAAGGCCAGCAACCCCAGGGACAGGCGCAACAGCGTGCGCCTGCCGGGATGGATCAGCGGTTCAGGCATCGGGAGCCAGCCGCTGGAACGGGTTGACCACTTCGCCCTTGCCGAACGGCATGCTGCCCGGGCCGCCGGCGCGTTCGATCATCGGTGTCAGCAGCAGCTTCTGCGGCCAGCGCGGCGCTTCGAACAGCTGGTGCTTGATCATTGCCCGCGCCTCGTCGTCGAACTCGATGCTCTGCAACAGCCCGTCCAATACCTGGCGCAAGGCGCTCCACAATGCAGTCGCCGGCACGGCGTAGACCTGGGCCAGGGTGTCGATGATCGCCCGCACGTTGACCTGGATCGCCAGGGTCTGCAGCCAGAACAGCAGGTCTTCGGGACGCTGGTGATACAGGGTGTTGGCGTGACCTTTCTTGATCCGGTATTCCGGGTCGGCCATGCCGTTGCGCTCCAGCCACGGCACGAAGATGCGCAGCGAATCGTGGTCGCGCAGCAGCAGGCCCTGGGCCTGGCCGGCCTTCCACACCAGCACCGCGTTCTGCCCGTGCACCTCGCCGAGCATGCCGAGGCGGAACATCCGCAGGTTGACGTCGAAGAAGCGCTGGCACAGCTCGCCGAACAGGGTCAGCACCGAAGCCTGGGTCACCGGCAGTTCGCGGTACTGCATCCACTCGTCAAAGAAGTGCCGGTTGCTGCCGGGCAATGGCGTGCCCAGGGCGGCCATCGGCAGCAGGCGGCAGTCCGGGTCGTCGAGCAAGGCTTGCGGGTAACCGCGGACCATCGCCGACAGGTGCCGCGGCGCCTCGTCGAACAGGGTCGCCTGGGGCGGCATGAAGGCCCACCACTTGCTCTCGTCGCACAGGTGCAGGCTCTGCTCCAGCACCGGGTCGAGGCGCCGCACCTGATGCAGCAGCGCCTCGCTGAGGCCGCCGTTGATCATCTTCACCGCCGGCAGGTAGCGCGAGGCGCCCAGGGAATAGATGGCCATCGGCAGCTTGAGGTAGTCGGCGCTGGCGAAACACGGGGTCATCGAGCGCAGCGACGAGGTGGCGAATACCGTGGCCTCGCTGAAGTCCAGGCGCTGGCAGTCGCCACGGGCGAAGGCATCGCCCAGCTGCGCCGGCAACACATGCTCGAACTGCCACGGGTGCGCCGGCAAGGCCACATGGCTGTCGCCAATGCCGCGCTCGCGCAGCTCCCCGGCCAGGCGTTCCTGCAAGGTTTCCGGCAACAGGTAGCGCGCCGGGTAGACCTGTTCCAGGTCTGTCACGCCCTCGCCGCCTTGCAACAGGCTCTTGTGCACCGCCACCCAGTTCAACGCCACCGGATGGGCGAACTCGGCCTGGTACTGCTGGTATTCGGCCTGCAGCAAACCCTGCTTGGCCTTGGCCAGCGGGTGGTACGGACGATCGCGCAGCGAAGCCCACTGCTCCATGGTGCGGAAGAAAGTGGCGCCGTCCTGGGCCATCAGGCCCTGGTGGTCGACCCGGTGCTCCAGGGACAAGGCGGTCTGCCAGACGCTGATATGCAGCACTTCGAGGAACAGCGTCAGGCCCTTTTCATTGTCCTGGAAACGCGGGCCCATGCCGGTGAACACCCGGCGCATGAAATCCACCGGGCCCAGCGCCGTCCAGCGCTGCTCCTGACGGGCCAGAACCTGCGTGCCCGGAACCTTTTCCCACTGCTGGGTGATGCCCGGGCGCAGGGCGATGCTGATAAAGCGCTGTTCCTGGGCGTCGCAGCACCATTCCCAGATCCGCTGCCGGGCATCCGCGCCTTCAAGGGTTGGGGCTTCTGGATGGGCCTGGCGCCATTGGCTGGCGGTCAGCAACGGCAAGGGTTCGCGGCCAAAGAAGTCTTCGGCGAGCAGGCAATCGATCAGGTCCTGCATCACCAGCTCGGCGGCCATGGTTGTGAAGTTCATCGGATTATTTTCCTTCTAGAGAAAGGGTGGCCAACCTGGCCTGGAGAGCACGAAAGGCAATGCCGCGTTCGTCGCCGAGGACAAAGGCCCGGACCCCGCGCTCGCGCCAGCGGCCCAGATCGCCCTGCTGTCGGGGAATGGCGCAGTACGGCACGCCGGCATGGTCCGCCGCCTGCCAGGCATCGAGCAGGGCCTGCTGGACCGCCGGCTGGTCGATCTGCCAGGGCATGCCGAGGGATTGCGAGAGGTCGGCCGCGCCTTCGAGGATCATGTCCAGGCCCGGCACCGCGGCGATCTGCGCGGCGTTGCGCACGCCGGCGGCGCTTTCGATCATCGCCACCAGCATGATCTGTTCGTTGGCCTGCCCCACGTACTGCGCCAGGCTGTGCTTGCCGAAACTGCCGGGGCGCCCGGCGTTGAGGCTGCGCTGGCCCAGCGGGTGGTATTTGCAGGCGGCAATCGCCGCCTGCAACTGCTCGGCGGATTCGATCATCGGCAGCACGATGCCCTGGGCGCCGCCGTCGAGCAGGCGCAGCATTGTCTTGGGATTGAGGTCGGCGACCCGCACCAGCGGCGTCAGCTCGTAGGCCTCGGCGGTGCGGATCATGTGCTCGACGGTTTCCGGATTGATCAGCACGTGTTCCATGTCGATGATCACGAAGTCGAACCCGGCCTCGGCGATCAGCTCGATGGCCGCCGGCGCCGGGATCGAACTGATCAACCCGTACACCGTTTGCCCGGCCGCCAGTTTGCGTTTCAGCTGGTTGCTTCTCAGCATACTTGCGGCCTGTAGGCATGAAGTGGATTGGGCACCGACTTGAAGCGCCGCTCACCGTCGCCCAGCAGGCGGCGCTTGGTCAGCTCTTCGACCTCGTAGCTCGGCGCGAACACGTCGAACAGGCCGAAACGGTCGCGGTGCTGCGGATGGGCGTCCTGGTAGTCGAGGATTACCTCGGCGGTCATTTGCCAGAACTGGCCTTCGTCGAGCTGGTAGTGCTGGCGCAGGAAGATCGCCATTTCCGCCAGGCAGATAAAGAAGAAACAGTCGCAGGAGAAATCGCGCACCGCGTTGACATCGTCGGTAAGGATGAAGGAGTTGCGATTGAGCTTGGCGTGGCTGGCCGGCAGCGGCACCAGTTCCGGGCACAGTTCGGGACGCGCCAGGTGCGCCGGCGAGTAGCGCACGCCGTCGTGGAAGTCCTTGAGGGCGATGCGCTGCGGCCAGCCCTGCTTGACGATCAGCACGATGTTCTGGCCGTGGGATTCCATGCCGATGCCTTCGGCGTAGAGCATGTGGATGATCGGCGGCACCGTCACCTGCAGCAGCTGGCGGGTCCAGGCCTGCAGGCCGTACTGGCGGATCCAGGCGTCGATGAACGGCTGCTGCGGCCCTGTGCCGTAGCGGTTCTCCACATGGCTCAGGCCGTTGAACGGCACCGCCTGCTCGTCCGCCTTGAGGTACTGATGGAGGCTTTCACGCCAGATCGCCCCCAGGGTGCCGTAGGCCTGGGGACTGCGGGACGGAGGGAGGTGCTGGTAGTCGAAGCTGACCCCGGCCACTTCGCCGAGGATCACGAAATCCAGCTGGCGCGCGGTGCTGTCGCTGGCGATCAGCTGTTGCAGCCAGTCGGTGATGATCGGCCCGTTCAACACCGTGTGCCGCGCCAGGATGCGCGTGCTGGAAGTGTTGGTCATGCTCATGGCCAGCTTGACGTAGGGCCGCTCCCTGGCCGTGGCATTGGCCAGGGTGCGGATCGACTGCTGGGCCTTGTACTGGTCATCCGAGGTGCCGAGGTAGATCAGCTCGCCGCTGAGCAGCTCCGGGTAGAAGGTCGAGACAATCAGGTTTTCCCACTGCCACGGGTGCACCGGCAGCAGCTGGTAGTCGTCCAGCGCCCTGCCCTGGCTGGCCAGTTGTCGCTCGACCTGCTGCCAGCGCTCGGCGCCCAGTTCCTGGCGGATAAAGGCCGGGAAGTCGAGTTTCTGCGAATGGTTGAGCGAGGCCCGGTTGCGCGCCACCGCCAGCCACACCACGGCGATCGGCGTGGCGAACTCCGGGCCGTAGGCCTGGTTGTCCGCCAGGGAAAAACCGATGCGCGACTTGTAGCACGGGTGGTAGCTGTGGGCGTCCATGAAGTGCTGCTCCAGGGCGTCCACGTCCAGCTCGTGGGCCGGCTTTTCGGCCTGGTAGCCCTGGCTGCGCGCTTGCAGATCCTTGAGCTGGGTCTGCTCCAGTTCCTGGATGAAACGCCCCAGGTGCGGGCTGTCCTGGTAGTCGCCGAGCAGCTCGGCCAGGGCCTGGTGCAGGTCCGGCACGCTGCGCTGGCCACGGCTGTCGAGGCGTTCGAGGCTGGCGGAATCGAGGCGGATCAAATCGAAGCTGGCGCTGAGCAGGCCGTTGCAGTGGTACTCCACCCGCTGCTGCTGGCCGTCGATGCCGAGCACCACGAAACGGCGCTGGCCGCTGTCATGGCCGTGCGGGCCGCCCTCCAGCGGCTGGCTGTCGAACGGCAGCACGCCTTCATACAGCAGGGTCTGCAACAGCTGGCCAACCACCCGCTGCTGGACTTTTTCGTCGATACGCCCATCCACCGTGGCCAGCCAGGCACCGGGGCCGGAGGGCTGGCTTGAGGTTGTCGAGATTGCAGTCGCCATGTTCATACCTTGTGCGAAGAAGGGTTAACGGTGTTCGAGCGCGCCGGGCACAGCCTCGGCGGTTTCGTCGGAAAGGGGAAAACGCCAGGCGCAGGGCAACGCCAGCAGGATCAGCAGGCCGGTGGCCACGAACACCTCGCTGATGGCGGATGACATGCCCGCCTGGGCCTGCGCGCCGCCATCGACCAGGCGAAACTCCAGCCACAGCGAGGCGATGACAATGCCCAGGGACGACACCAGGCGCCGCGAGATGTTGTTCATCGCCGCGCCCTGGGTGACCATCGGCTCGGGCAAGGCATTCAGCCCGGCGGTGGTCACTGGCATGTAGGACAGGCCCAGGCCGGCGCCGCGCAGCATCATCAGCGCGAACACCAGGCCGATCGCCGCATTGGCCGGGAGCAAACCCAGCGCCAGGGTCGACAGCCCGGTCAGCAGCAGGCCGATGGACACCACCCGGCGCGGCCCGTGGCGATCCAGGGCGCTGCCGCCCATGCGCCCGAACAGGCTGGCGAACACCGCCGTGCAGAGCAGCGCCAGGCCGGTCCAGATCGCGCTGTAGCCGAGCACCGTCTGCACCAGCAACGGCAGCAGCACCAGGCACTCGAACATGCCCACCGACTGCACCACGGCGATGATCACGCTCAGGCGGTAACCGCGCAGGGCGAAGATCCGCAGGTTGAGCAGCGGCGCCTCGCGGCGCAGCTCCAGGCGGACAAAGGCCGACAGGCACAGCAGCGCCACCAGCAGCAGGCCCAGATTCAGCGGGTTGGCCAGCGCGGCGGCGTGGTGCAGGCGGCTGATGGCGATCATCAGCAGGCCGATGCCCGAGGCGATCAGCAGGTAACCGGCCAGGTCGAACGGCTTGCGCTCGGCCGGCTCGGAAGCCGGCAAGACCGCAAGCCCCATCAGCAGCGCGACGACGCCGATCGGCACGTTCATCAAAAACAGCGAGCGCCAGCTGAACCACTCCAGCAGCAGGCTGCCGCACAGTGGGCCCACCGCCGGCGCCAGCATCACCGCCGCGCCCCACAGGCCGGTGACCCGGCCGCGCTCGTCCTTGGCGTACACCGCGAAGATGATCGCCAGGGACAGCGGGATCATCAGCCCGCTGGCGATCCCCTGCACCACCCGCGCGGCGATCACCAGGGCGATGGAATCGGCCAGGGCACCGAGCAGCGAACCGCCGATAAACAGCGCCACGCCCCACAGGTACAGGCGTCGCCGGCCCAGGCGCTGACTGAGGAAGCTGGTCAGCGGCATGGTCATGCCCATGCTGGTCATGAAGGCCGCGACTATCCAGGTGGCCATCAGCGGGCCGATGGCGAACGCCTGCATGAACGCCGGCAGCGCCGGGTTCAGCGAGCTGTTGTTGAGGCTGACGGTCATAGTGCCGAGCAGCACGTTGACCACCACCCAAGCGCGCGGTGCCTTGAAACTCACAGACCGGCTCCTTCGAGCAATTCACCCTGGCGCAGGAAGTGCTGCGCCGGCCGTGGATGACAGAGGAAGTCGGCGTGGGAAATGTTGTAGCCATAGGCCCCGGCCATCGGCAGCACCAGCAGGTCGCCAACGCTGACGCCCTTGAGCGGCTGGGCCCGGCTCAGCACATCCTTGGGCGTGCACAGCTGGCCGACCACGGTCCAGGCCTGCTCCGTGCTGTGCGCCGGCTGCGGCGTGCGTGGCAGGTGAATCAGCGGGTGGTCGTGGCTCTGCGCCGCTGGCAGGCGGAACTGGTGGGTGCCGCCGCGGCACACCAGGAAGTGCTCGCCGTGGCTGGTCTTGGTGTCCAGCACCTCGATCACGTAGTAACCGCAAAAAGCACTGATAAAGCGCCCCGGCTCGAAGCGCAGGATCGGCGTCTGAGCGCCCTGCTCCGCCAGCCGGCGTTCCAGGTAGCGGCACAGGCGCTGCCAGTCGAACTGCTGGCCGCTGAGGTAATCGACGCCGATGCCGCCGCCGACATTCAGGTGGGTCAGTTGCTCGGGATGCGCCGCCAGGGCCTTCCACAGCGGCCAGCGTTGCAGATAGAAGTCCAGCAACTGTTCATGGCGCTCCACCGACTGCTGGTGGGACATGGCGTGCACATGGAAACCCTTGAGGCGCAGATGGCTGGCGCGGTCGACCCTTTGCACGGCCTCGGCCAGCTCCGCCTCGTCGATGCCGAACGGCGTGGCGGTGCCGGCCATGGCCAGCCGGCTCGACTGGTTCTGCGGCAACTGCGGGTTGATGCGGATGAATACCGGCTGCACCCGCCCGGCTTCTTCGGCCAGGCGTTGCAGGCGCTCGATCTCGTTGAGGCTTTCCAGGTGCACCGCTTCCACCTGATGGGCCAGGGCCGCGCGCAGGTCGGAATCGAGCTTGCCCGGGCCGGAAAACACATAGGGCTTGCGGGTCGGACAGGCCACCACCCGCTCGATCTCGCCGCCCGAAGAAATCTCGAAACCACTGACCAGCGGGGCCAGCACCGCCAGTACTGGCGCCTCGCTGTTGGCCTTGATCGCGTAATACAGCTCGACCCCGGCCGGCAACGCCTCCATCACCTGGCGCACATGGGCCTGCAAGGCGTCCAGGTCGTAGATGAAGGCCGCCAGCGGGTCGGCACTGCCGGCCCGGGCCAGCTCGATGGCGCGCAGGACCGCCTGGGACAACTCAGCCATAACGGGCCTCCTCGCTCCACGGCGAACTCAGGCTGACGTAGCCGGCCTGGCGGTCGGCCTTGGCGGCCAGGCGCACCTTGAGGTTGGTCTTGCAGGCAATCGGCTGGCCGGCGATCAGCGCGTCCAGCTCCGGCGCCGGGCGTACCAGCTCGTCACGGATGCGCCGCAGCTGCTGCTCGACCCGTTGCCACATCAGCGGCGCCAGGTGCGGACGTTCCCAACTCAGGGCCAGCACCGCTTCCGACAGGTTGTTGATCAGCAGGCAATAGGTGATGCGGCTCCAGCCCTGCTCGCGGGAATACAGCAACGACTGGCGCACCCGCGGGTGCAGGCCGACCTCAATCTGCGCCATGCCCAGCTCATCGGTGAGCTTGACCCCCTCGAAGTCCCGCAGCAGCAACTGTCGCGGCTGGCCCTGGTCGTGGATCAGCACAGTGTTCTGCAGGTGCGGCTCCATCACCACGCCGTGGTTGAAAAACAGCGCCAGCACCGGCCGCAGCAGCAGCGCCTGATACTGGTCGAACCAGTCCACCAGTTGCTCGTCCGCCAGTTCGCTGGCGTTGAAACCTTGCAGGAAGTCATGCACCAGCGGCCGCGAATGGATGTCGCGGGCGAACAGGGTGCCGGCCATCACGCTGCGCTCGGCGCCGGCGCGGCGGCAGAAGTTCTCCCGCAGGATCGCCCCGGTCTGTTCGCGGAACCAATGGGCATCGGCCTCGCTGGCCTGGGCCGGCGCCCAGCTCATGGAACCCGGCTCGGCCACCGCCGACAGCCCGCCGAGGGTCTCGGCCTGGGTCCGCTGCAGGCGCTGGAACAGCTGGTCGATGATCAGCGTGCTTTCCAGCTCGTACCAGGCGTTCTTACGCACGCAATTGGTGATGCGCACGTTCAGCGAGCCCTTAATGAAAAAGTCGTGGTCCTCGATGTACCAGGTGCGCATCGAGGCCGTCGGGCTGGCGAGCGGCCCAGTCGGCCCGTGGTCCACCACCTCGCCCAGCTCCAGCAGGCGCTGCACGCGGCGGTCCTGCATGAACAGCTCGGCCTGCACCGGGTGCATGCAGATCATCGCGTGCCCCGGGCGCGCCCGGCCTTGGTCGGCGAAACCGGCCATCACCTGCTCTTCGCTGAGGCCGCTGGAGGTCACCCGCAGGCCCTGGCGCGGCACCTCGAACAGATGCAGCGCGGTCTCGGCCTGGAATTCCGGGGCATAGGTTTCCTGGGCCAGGTGTGCCGGCCACAGCCGCGCCTTGGGCGCCGGATGGTTGGGGTGGCCGAACCACAGGCCCTGCTCGCTGGCCAGATAGCCGCTCAGCGGCGCCGGGCCCTGGCCGTCCATGTTGTGGGCGACGATGGCGGCGGTCAGCGACTGGCTTTGCAGCACCTGGTCCAGCAGCTCGTCGTTGCTGGCCCGGGTCATGTGTTCGCAGGCGCCGAGCAGTTGCTCGACGAACTCGGCAAAGGCCAGGCAGCGCCAGGTCTCGCCTGCTTCGCGCCGGGCATACACGTCCGACAGGTAACGGTGGCTGCCCAGGTGGTCGCGGCGGTCGACCATGACGAAGAACTGCTGCCGGTTGGGCAGGTCGATGGTCAGCGGAATGCCCTTCCATTCCAGGCCGTCCAGGTAACTGCCGGGCGCGATGCCCTGCATCTGTGTCGGCCAGCTGTAACTGAGGCAGTTTTCCGGCAAGGCGAACTCTTTGATCAGGCAATTGAGCAAGGCGCGAGTGGTCGCCAGCTCACTGACCATCTTCGATAAAACATGCTTTGATAAAACATCGCGATCTGAATAATTCATACATGCTCCACAGTAGCCCGTGCGGTCACTGGTTACGTACTGTCGCGGCAAATAGTTAGTTGCTCTTCGGCCGTACCGAAAGCCGACAGATACCCGTCGAACGAACTCGTCCGCTTGCACTTTCCTGCAACCTTGAACAAGAAAAACCTGTCACCTGACAGTTATTCAATCAAGACTTAAAAGTGTGAAAAACGACACACTTTCATCGAATACGCTTCATTTCAAAAACAGCACGTCAAGCACGTGCCTGCAATAAGGCGTCCGCCATTGCGCGAGTAAATCGCTGGATAACTTGCTGGCACTGTTCGTCGTCGATGACCAGCGGCGGCAACAGGCGGATCACATTGCCGCGGCGTCCGCCGCGCTCCAGCAGCAGGCCCTGTTTGAAGCAGTGCTGCTGGATGGCCACGGCCAGGCCCGGGTCCGAGGGGAAATGCCCGTGGCGGTCGGCCGGCTGGCGTTCGTCGACGATCTCGATGCCCAGCATCAGGCCACGCCCGCGCACCTGGCCGAGGGCCGGATAGCTCGGCTGCAAGGCCATCAGCTGCTCCTTGAGCCACTGCCCGCGGCGCTCGGCCAGGGCCGCGATGTTCTGCTCGCGCAACACCTGCAGGGTCGCCAGGCCCGCGGCCATGGCCATCTGGTTGCCGCGGAAGGTGCCGGCGTGGTTGCCCGGCTCCCAGGCATCGAATTCGCGCTTGATGCCCAGCACCGCCATCGGCAGGCCGCCGCCCACCGCCTTGGACATGACGATCATGTCCGGCTCGATGCCGGCGTGCTCGAAGGCGAACATCTTGCCGGTGCGGGCAAAGCCGGCCTGCACCTCATCGAGGATCAGCACGATGCCGTGCTGGCGAGTCACTTCGCGGATCGCCCGCAGCCAGCTGGCCGGCGCGCAGTTGACCCCGCCCTCGCCCTGCACCGCCTCGAGAATCACTGCCGCCGGCAGCGACACGCCGCTTTCCACGTCTTCGATGAACTGGGTGAAGTAATGGCTCAGCGCCTCGACCCCGGCCTCGCCGCCGATCCCCAGCGGGCAGCGGTATTCGTGGGGGTACGGCATGAACTGCACGCCCGGCATCAGGCCGGCGATGGCGTGCTTGGGCGCGGTATTGCCGGTCAGCGCCAGGGCGCCGTGGGTCATGCCGTGGTAGGCCCCGGAGAAACTGATGACGTTGTGCCGCCCGGTATGGGTCTTGGCCAGCTTCAGCGCCGCTTCCACCGCGTCCGCCCCGGACGGCCCGCAGAATTGCAGGCAGTAGTCGCGGCCCTGGCCCGGCAGCAGGCTGAGCAGGGTTTCGCTGAAAGCGTCCTTGACCACGGTGGTCAGGTCCAGGGTGTGCATGGGCAGGCCCGAGGCCAGGAAACTGTCGAGACTGGCCATGATCGCCGGGTGGTTGTGCCCCAGGGCCAGGGTGCCGGCGCCGGCCAGGCAGTCCAGGTAGGTCTTGCCTTCGACGTCGGTGACCCAGACCCCATGCGCCTTGGCGATGGCCAGTGGCAACTTGCGCGGGTAACTGCGCACATTGGATTCGAACTTGCCTTGCCGGGCCAGATAGTCGGCATTGGTCTTTTGCAGAGGACTAGTGCGCAATATGCCATCATTCAACATCTGTTCACCCTCGTTAAATTCGACATGCAAATTATTATCATTAATAAAAACGCGCAACTACTTATTCAAACTTATTTGGAATAGTCGCATGCTACTTGCAGATATAAGTCAACTATCGCGCCCACGCCAAAAACCAAGTTGATAAACTTGGTAAGCCGTCATTTATGACGTATGAAGCTGCCATGTTATTGCCATCTTTCCGACAACTTCATTAGTTGCCATTAAATGGCCAACACCTCATTCAAGAGGCGAGCAAGTTGATCAACTGATAACGGGCATACTTTCTTCCTCGACCAAAGGAACCGGTCATGACCAACACGGCGGTGCGCCCTTCCCTGTGGCGCCAGTCCGCATCGTTTCTTAGAAACCCACGGTTGCCGAAAGCAACAGGGTCCGTGGCGTCGCCAGGGTCAAGCCCGGCTCGCTGTCGTCCGAGGCCCCGGCCGAACTCCAGTAACGCTTGTCCAGCACGTTCTCGACATTGGCGCGCAAGGTGATGTCCTTGTCGTCGAGCTTGAAGGCGTAGCGCGCGCCCAGGTCGAAACGTTCCCAGGAGTCGATTTCCTTGCTGTTGGCCTGGTCCAGGTACTGCGAGCTGGAATAGATGCCGCGCGCGGTCAGGGTCAGGCCCTGGACCTTCGGCACGTCCCACTCGGCCCCCAGGTTGACGTTGTACTTCGGCGTGGCCGGCGCGCGGTTGCCGTCGAAGGTGCCGTTGGTGGTGTCCTTCAGTTCGCTGTCGATGTACATCACCCCGCCCAGCAGGCGGAAGCCCTTGAGCGGTTCGCCGAACACGCTGAGCTCGACGCCGTCGTTCTGGCGCTTGCCGTTCGGGCCGAAGACCCGGGTGGTGGCGTTGGTCTCGTAGGCCGGCTGCTTGATGCGGAACACCGCGGCGGTCAGGGCGAAGGCCCCGGCGTCATACTTGGCGCCGGCCTCGACCTGGCGGCTGATGAACGGCGGGAAGATTTCGTCTTCGTTGATCGAGGTCGACGGCGCGATCTTGCCCTGGCTCAGGCCTTCCATGTAGTTGACGTACAGCGACAACTGATCGGTGGCCTTGAACAGCAGGCCGCCCGAAGGCGAGACCTTTTCCTCGTCATAGGCGGTGTCGCCTTTGACGCCATCGCTCCAGTCGTCGACCTTGACCCGCTGCCAGCGCGCGCCGAGGGTCAGCAGCAGGCGGTCATCGAAGAAGCCCAGGGTGTCGGACAGCGCCACACCGCTGAAGCGGTTCTCGGTGTAGACCTTGGGGTCGAAGCGCGTCGGCCGCGACGGGGTTGGCGTCGGCCGTGGGTTGTAGAGGTTGCTGGGGGACGCGGCATAGCGCGCGCCGCCGTTTTCGAAATCCATGTAGAAGTAGCTGGCCGCCAGGTTGACCTCATGGCTCACCGGGCCGGTGTGGAACCAGCTGCGCACGCCCGCCGTGGTGGTGCGCACGTTTTCGTCGCGGGTGAAGTCGCGCGGCTGCACGCTGAAGTCGCCGGCGTCGTTGGTGATCGACACGGCATGGCGCAGGAAGTCGTGGTTGCTTTTGCGCGCGCCGACGCCGCCGTACAGCATGATCGAGTCATTGACGTCGTATTCGGCATTGACCGTGCCGAAGGTGTCCTTGGTGCGTGCCTTGCTCCAGGACTGCGCATAGTTGTGCCGCACGTCATCCGCGTCCGGCACCTTGGCGTTAGGGCCTATCTGCACCCGTTCCTGGGGCGCGTCGGTGTCGCGCTCGGTGTGGCCGATGTCGGTCGACAGGCGCAGGCGTTCGCCACGGAAGTCCAGGCCCAGCACGGCCATTTCACGATCGACGCTCTGGTGATCCCATTCGGTGTCGCCGGACTGCTTGACCGCGTTCAGGCGCACGCCGAACTTGTTGTCCTCGCCGAAGCGCCGGCCGATGTCCACCGCGCCGCCCACTTGGCTGTCGGAGGCGTAGCTGCCGGTGAATTCGGTGATGGGCTTGTCGGTGGCACGCTTGGGCACCACGTTGATCCCGCCGCCGACGCTGCCCCGCGGCGAGATGCCGTTGATCAACTGGGTCGGGCCCTTGAGGATGTCCACCCGGTCGGCCATTTCCATGTCGATGGTGTAGGTCGGCAGCACGCCGTACAGGCCGTTGTAGGCGACATCGCTGTTGAACAGGCTGAAGCCGCGGATGGTGAACTGTTCATAACGGCCGCCCGCCGGGTTGGTGGCACGCACCGAGGGGTCGCTGGCGATCAGGTCGCCGAGGGTCCGCGCCTGCTGGTTCTTCACCACGTCGCTGGTGTAGGTGGTCATGCTGAACGGCGTTTCCATGAAGTCCTTCGAGCCCAGCAGGCCCTGGGAACCCCGGCGTGCGACCTGGCCGCCGGCGAAGACGTCGCTGTCGGTCGCGCCGCTGGCGCCGAGAATCGAGGTCGGCGCCAGTTGCAGGCTGCTGCCTTGCGGCGCCGGGGTCAGGATATACGCCTGCTCGCCCACCGGTTGCAGTTGCAGGCCGGAGCCTTGCAGCAAGCGGGCAAAGCCCTCCTCCACCCCGTACTCGCCGGACAGGCCGCCGCTGTTGCGACCGCTGACCAGCTGCGGGTCCACCGACAGGTTGACCCCGGCGAGGCCGGCGAAACGGGTCAGCGCGGCGCTCAGCGGGCCGGCCGGCACCTGATAGCTGCGCCGCGCAGCGTCATCGGCCCAACTGGCCTGGATGAATAGCGGGCTGGAACTGAGTGTCAGGATGAGGCCCAACTGCAACAGTCCGGGGGAAACCGGACGCAAACGGTATGGCAATACTACGGGCATGGGAGGAAGCTCTCGTTTTTTTGTTCACTTACCTGGAATGACCGGCGAGGCGAAAAAAAGGGACAGGCTTCAGCCAATATTTTTTTGCGGGGGGTTTGTCGGCGGGATTTCTTTGGCCGAAGTCAGGGTGACCCAATAACGGGTGCGCGAATGCACCTCCAGCGGCAGGCTGGCGGCCAGCAGCGACAGCACGCGGTCGGTGTTGTCGAGACGGAAGCTGCCGGTGACGCGTAGGGCTTCCAGTTCCGGTTCCCAGCGCAGCAAGCCCGGGCGATAACGACCGAGTTCACGCAGGAAATCCCCCAGGGGCTGGTTCTGCGCCATCAGCACGCCGTCGCGCCAGCCCGGCAACTGCGCATCGAAGGCATCGATCTGCCCGGCGCCGTCCACCCGCAGCCGGACCCGCTGACCTTCGCGCAACTGCAGTTGCGGGCCGAACAAGGGTTGCAACTGCACCGAGCCGCTGACCACCGACACCCGGCAATCGTGTTCATTGAGGCGCACGCAGACTTCGCTGCGGCTGACAACGATGCGGCCATAAGGCGCCTGGATGGTCAGCGGCGCGCTGCCGGTGACCTTGAGCGCCATCTCGCCGCGCACCAGCGTCACCTGCCGGGCGCCCAGGTCGACGTTGACCGCGCTGGCGGTGTTCAACTGCAAGGCGCTGCCATCGGCCAGGGATAATTTGCGATGTTCGCCAGTGCCGGTCTGCAGGTCGGCGCGCCATACGTCCAGGGGCAGCTGGCGCCCCAGCAGCCAGGCGGTCGGCACCAGTGCGGCGACGCCGAGGGCGCGCTTGAGTACCGCGCGCCGCGACGGCTCGGGACGATCCAGGGTGGCCAGCGCCAGGGCCGAGGGTAGCGCTGAGAAACGCTGGCGCAGCAGCTGCGCCTTCTGCCAGGCGCTTTCGTTCTGGCTGTTGCTGTTGCGCCAGTGCTGCAGGCGCGCGTGATCGTCGGCGTTGGCCGCGCCGGACTCCAGCAGCGCCAGCCACTGGGCCGCCGCGCGGGCCACCTCGCGGGTTTCGCTGGACGGCGCCGAGCGCATCACAGCTCCACCAACAGGCAGTGTTCGTAGGCCTGGGCCATGTAGCGCTTGACCGTGCGTTCCGAGACGTCGAGGCGTTCGGCGATCTCGCGATAACCCAGCCCTTCCAGCTGGCTCCAGAGAAACGCCCGGCGCACCAGGGGCGCCAGGCCGTCGAGCAATTCGTCGAGGGCTTGCAGGGTTTCCAGCAGCACCCAGCGCTGTTCCGGGGACGGCACGCTGTCTTCGGGCAGGCTGGCCAGCGCGTCCAGGTAAGCCTGCTCCAGTTTGCGCCGGGTGTAGAAGTTGCTCAGCAGGCGCTTGCCCACAGTCACCAGGTAGGCCCGCGGCTCGCGCAGGTCGACCAGTTGCTGGGAACTGGTGAGCACGCGCAGGAAGGTGTCCTGGCTCAGGTCCGCCGCATCCCAGGCGTTGCCCATGCGCTGGCGCAACCAGCTCTCGAGCCAGCTGCGATGGTCGCGGTACAGGGCATGTAGGCTTTGCTCCGGTGGCGTCGCTGCTTCAATCATGTCAAGAGCCCTGCGCGAAGGATTATTCAAATGAGACTGATTCTAATTAATATTCATGAGGCAAACCAAGTCCTTTCGTGTGATGGGGTTCTGGTTTTCGTCTGCTGGGGAACATCGGCGGGTGCTCTGGAACCATGGTCCCAGGGCTGAAGTGATCCAGGTGAAGCACCCGGTCGGCTGCTGAAACAGCGCCCGGCCCCTTGCGGGCCGGGCACGGGTGCGCGCTTACACGCCCATCAGCGGGTCGCTGATGCTGTGCGCACCGGTTTCCAGGCGCCCGGCCAGGCGCCGCAGCCAGCCGCCCTCGCCGCGCAGGGTCAGGTCGTACCAGCCGCCGCTGGCCTGGCAGGCGAACATCTGGTGGACCTCGCTGCGCCCGGGCACGTCGAAACGCCATGGCCCCTGATGGGTGTAGGGGCAACGCTCGATGGTGATCGACACCGGCTCCTTGCCCGGGTTGCTCAGGGTCAGCTGCAGGTTGTTGCCGCGGCTGAACATCGACACCTCGGGCTGACGCTCCAGCAGGTTGCCGTGGAAGCTGCGGTGGAAGCCGTTAGGCCCCAGCAGCCACAGCTTGTAGCGGCCCGCGGTCTGCCAGCTGTCCTTGAGCTGCTTGCCCGCCTCCACCGTATAGCGACGGGGAATGTCCAGCAGGTGCAGGCGATCGTAGACATGGAACACCGCGCCCTGCTCGCCGCTGTTCTGCAGGCTCAGGGTCAGGCTCAACGCCTTGCGCTTGGCCTTGGCCTCGACATTCAGCCGATACGGCAAGGCTCGCGATGGCCGGGCCACGCGGTGCTGCTGCGGCAGTTGCTGGCGGCTGGGGTCCGGCAGCGGCACCTGGGCCAGTTGTTCCTGGCGCTGGCGCAACAGGTCCGCGGCCTGGCGGGTGGTGGTGTGCAGCGGCGGGAGGATTTCGCTGTTGGGATTGACGAAGTTGAAGGCCGAAGTCAGGTCGCCGCACACGGCACGGCGCCAGGCGCTGATGTTCGGCTCGCGGACGCCGAAGCGCTTCTCGAGAAATTGCAGGACCGAGGTGTGGTCGAACGCCTGGGAGTTGACCCAGCCGCCACGGCTCCAGGGCGACAGCACCAGCATCGGCACCCGCGGGCCGGGGCCGTAGATGCCGCCGTCCGGACGCGGTTGCTGGGTGGTCCCCGGTGGCGCCGGGTGGGTGAACACCTCACTGTCGAAATCCACCGTGGACTTGCCGGCGAAGCTGCCGTCCAGGCGCCGTGAAGGTGCCGAGGGCGACGGCAGGTGGTCGAAGAAACCGTCGTTCTCGTCGTAGTTGACCAGCAGCACGGTCTTGCTCCAGACCTCGGGGTTGTCGGTCAGCGCCTTGAGGATTTCCTGGGTGAACCAGCCGCCCTGCACCGGGCTCGACGGCCCCGGGTGCTCGGAATAGGTAGCCGGGGCGACGATCCAGCTGACCTTGGGCAGCTTGCCCTGCTGCACATCGTTGCGGAACCCGGCGATCATGCCCTCCAGGTCGCTGCCGCTACGGGCCGGCAAGGTGTTGCCATTGCCCTTGTACAGCGGCACCCGGGCATTCAGCGCATCGCTGTACGGCACGAAGGCGCTGAAGCCTTCCGGCGGCTGCGCCGGGTTGCCGGCCGCCACGCTGGCGCGGCGGTACTGGCGAAAGCCGGCCAGCGGGTTGTCGCCGAAGTTGTCCGGCAGGTACTGGTAGATCTTCCAGCTGACGCCCCGCTCTTCCAGGCGCTCGGGGTAGGTTTTCCAGGTGTAGCCGACGTCCACCGCGCCCGGGCCGTCCCATTCGTTGACCACCGCCGCCACGTTGGCGCCGGTCGGGCCGTTGGTGCCGGTCCAGTGGAACAGACGGTTAGGGTTGGTCCCGGCGTGCACCGAGCAGTGGTAGGCATCGCACAGGGTGAAGGTGTTGGCCAGGGCAAACTGGAACGGCAGCTCCTGCTCGCGGTAGTAGCCCATGGACGTGTTGGTCTTGAAGGTCGGCCAGGCGCTCATGCGCCCGCTGCCCCAGGCCGCGTGCTCGTCGATCCACGAATGCGGCGTGCCGTTGACCCGCTGCGCGTTGCCCCGCGAGCTGTCCAGGTGGTACGGCAACACCACTCGCCCAATGCCCTGCTGCTCCCACACCGAACGCTTGCCGGGCAGCGGGATGGTGAAGCGGTCGCTGAAACCGCGGACCCCGGGCAAGGTGCCGAAGTAATGGTCGAAGGAGCGGTTTTCCTGCATCAGGATCACCACGTGCTCGACGTCGCGGATGGTGCCGGTGCGGTTGTTGGCGGGGATCGCCAGGGCCTGGCGGATGGAGTCTGGCAGTAAGGTAAAGGCCGAGCCGATGGCGGCGGCCTGCATGAGCTTCCTGCGAGTGAGAGTAGGCATACGCGGTTGAATTCCTTGAAGTTACAGGGCGGGAAATAGCGACCCACGCAAAGTAGTGACCTCAAGTAACAAGCAAGTTACACGGCGGTTGCAGGCTGCGGTCAAGGCATTCATAGATCTTGATACAGCCGCATTAACTCTCTAAGCCGATGTTTTTTAATTACATTTCTAAATAAAGAATATTTCGTGAACTTCATCCCGAGTTGCTCCTTGTATTCGGAAAAATGTGACGGCGTTCTGCTTTAATCCTATTTGCACAATGCCACTACTTCAGTTTGCAAGGAGCAATCATGGACTCGACCCAGCACTACGAGGGGGAAAGGAAGCGCATCGAGAACCGCCGTACTGCATTGGGTCTCAAATACCTTGCCGCGCCGGCCGGCCAGCCTCCCAGGATCTGGGGGCTGGCGCTGTCTGGGGGCGGCATCCGCAGCGCCACCTTTTGCCTGGGGGTGCTGCAGGCGATGGCCCGGGCCGATGCACCGGAACAGGCCAACCCACGACCGTCGAAGACACCGCAAGACAACCTCACCACCACCCTGCTACCGCGTTTCGACTACCTCTGCACGGTCAGCGGCGGCGGTTATATCGGCAGTTTCTTCTCCAGCCTGTTCATCCCCAATCGCCTGCGCCGGGAGCAGGCCCAGGAGCGCGCCGAAGCCTCGCACCTGTCGCCCGCCCAGCAAGCGGCCAGGACCGCGGCGGTCAACGCCTATGAGGTCCTGCACTATGAGCCGCCGGGACGTATCAGCACCCACACCGACTACGCCAGCGTCAGCGACAAAGACATCGGCAAGGGCCCCACGGCCTGGCTCCGGGAGAACGGCCGCTACCTGACCCCGACCGGCTCGGGGGACGCGCTCTACGCCCTGGCGATCACCTGGCGCAACTGGCTGTCGCTGCACTTCGTCATCGGCATGCCGATCGTCCTGATCCTGTCGTTGCTGATGCTGTTGCAAGTGAAGTACCTGCCCAATCTGTTCCTGCTGCCCGGCGCGGTATTCCTCCTCGGCTTGCTGCCCTGCTGCCTGGCCTACTGGCTGGTGCTGCCGAAAAACAGCCTGAGCAATCCTCCGGCCCTGAGCAACCTGGCGGCCGTGGCTTGCACGGTGATGGCGCTGCTCTTCATCGGCATCTGGGCGCTGCTGCAACAGCCGGACGACAGGCCCAACGTGCGCCACCTGTTCCTCGGGTTCGCCGCCATCGCGCTGCTGGGCATCGCCTACGCCTGGCTGCTGATCTGGCGCCTGAAATACAGCACCCGCAAGGCCAACGACGAAGACGGGATCTTTACCGTGCGCAACTACCGGGTCGAGGTCACCCGGGTGCTGTCGCAGATCATCATGGCCCTCGGCGCGTTGCTGTTCGCCGCGTTCCTGGTGTCGCTCTCCGAAGCGATCTACCTGCACCTGCAGACCCTGACCCAGGGCTCCATCGGCATTCTCCCGCTGCTGATCTGGCTGGTGCGCCGCCTGGCGCTGTTGCGGGACGAGAAGAGCCTGCCGGACTGGCTGCGCCTGCTGCCCCTGGAGGTCATGAGCCTGGTCGGCGGCCTGCTGTTGCTGGCGGCGGTCTGCCTGGCGTGGATGCTGTTCGTGATATGGGTCACCGCCGATGGCAGCATCCGCCTGCAGGAAGACGGCTATGTGCTGCGGCTGGCCCTGCTGGCCGGGGTGGCGGCGGCCCTGACCTGGGTCAGCAGCCGCTTCGTCGGTTTCCTCAATACCTCGTCGTTGCAGTCCTACTACAGCGCGCGCCTGGTCCGCGCCTACATGGGCGCCACCAACGGCAAGCGCTTCGACGGTACGCCCGAGCAACGGCGCAAGCACATGAGCGTGGCCGAGCCACTGAGCAACGACGACATCAGCGTCGAGCACTACTACGGCACGCCGAACGCCGGCCCGCTGCACCTGATCAACGTGACCATGAACCTCACGGTCGACCCCGCCGAGCAACTGGTGCAGCGCGACCGCAAGGGCAAGCCGCTGTGCCTGGCGCCGGGCAGCGTCAAGGGCGAAGGGGCCTTCATCCTCGATGGCAAGGTCTATCAGCGCGACCTGGAGAATATCCCCGCTTCGGAAATCGCCTACCCGCTGACCATCGGCCAGTGGATCGGCGTTTCCGGCGCGGCCTTCACTACCGGCCTGGGACGCGCCACCAGCCTGGGCATGTCGCTGCTGCTGGGCCTGGCCAACGTGCGCCTGGGCAACTGGTGGCCCAGCCGCTTTATCGACACTAAACCGGAAAAGCCCAGGCAATCCCTGGGCCTGAAGCTGTCGCGCTGGCTACCGACCCAGACCTACCTGTTCTACGAACTGACCGCGCACTTCCATGGCCATCGGCGCGCCTATCAGTACCTCTCGGACGGCGGCCACTTCGAGAACACGGCGGCCTATGAACTGCTGCGCCAGGAGCGCCAGGTCGAGTTGATCGTGATGTGCGACTGTGGCTGCGATCCCGATTACCGGTTCGACGACCTGAGCAATCTCATCCGCCTGGCGCGTATCGACCACGGCCTGGAGATCAGGGAAGACGCAGAGATCATCGGGGACGATGTACTGGGCAAAGTGTTCGGGCGCATGGAGGACTTCAAGATCGCGCCGTCGCCGGCGGACCCGCATTGCGCGCTGCTGCTCAACGTCTACGCCTGCACCGAGCCGGACACCCTGGTCAGTCGCATCCTGGTGCTCAAGCCCCGGCTGATCCCCTCGGTATCGCCGGATGTGCAGAACTACGCGCTGATCAACACGTCCTTCCCCAACCAGCCCACCGTCGACCAGTTCTTCGACGAGGCGCAGTTCGAAAGCTACCGCCAGCTCGGCTTGAGCATCGGCCAGCAGGTCTTCGGCAAGGGGGGCAACGGCGATGCCATCGCCCAGGCACTGTGGCGCTACCTGCGCGACCACCCTGTGGGAAGCGCGCACGAGGATGACCAGCCCAAGCCGCCGCGGCCGAGCCGCAATGGCCAGCGCCGCCCTTCGGCAGACAGGCCTCCCCGCGCATGACACTGGAAATGGCGCCGACCCTGCGGGCCCGCGGCGAGGAACAGCTCAACGCTGGCCGCGGCGCAGGGTCTCGCTCGGCAGTTCCTTGAACAGCGCGCGGTAGCTGCTGGAAAACCGCCCGAGGTGCCAGAACGACCAGCGCATGGCCACCTCGGCCACGGTGGTTTCGTCCGGGCCGCGGCGCAGCAGTTCGCGGTGCGCGCTGTTCAGCCGGCGCAGGCGCAGCCACTGGGTCGGCGCCATGCCGGCGAAGGCCTTGAACGCGCCTTGCAACTGGCGCAGGGAAACCCCGGCCACCTGCGCCAATTCCAGCAGGTTGAGGCTGTCTTCCGGGCCGTCCGCCGCCCACTGCGCCACCCGCTGCATGATCGCCCGCTCCTCGGCGCGCCGGCGCAGGCCGCCACCGTCCAGGCGCACGCAGGCGTTGTCGAGGATAAACAGGCAGTCCTCGAGCAACTGCTGGGTCAGGGCTTCGCGGCTGGGTGGGTCGAGGGTCTGCGACAGGCGGGTCAGGGTCGTGCTGAGCCAGCGGCTGAACAAGGCGTTCTGCCCGCAGTTGAGCGGCGCCAGGAACAGGCCGTCGAGGCGCTGCGCGTCGAGGCCATGGCCGCGGACGAATTCCGGGCCGAACACCACGGCGATTTCCTGGTAGTTCTCCGGGGTGATCCAGATGTTGCGGCTCTCGCCGTTGAGCAGGTAGAGGGCGTTGTCGCTGCGATCGAAACAGAACGCCAGGGAGTCCTGCGGCGCGCTGAAATTCTGCTCGACCCGGGTGTTCATGCACTCCTCGTAGATCTGCACCCCTTGCAGGTCCAGATAACGCACCTGCCCGGCGAAATGCCCGGGCGACATCTGCTGGTAATGCTGCACCCAACCCGGGGTGGCACGGATCTGATCGGCCACATCGAAGGTGTTGAAGGCCTGGACCTGAAGAGCTGTCGACGCTGTCATGAAGGGACCTTGCGCACTCTTTTGGTGCGCTTTGGTGCTGCTTAAAGTGGATAGATGGAACCGCGAGGCTTGCCCAAGATAGTCGTCAACGCGCCACAGGGGAAGCCTTGATGGGCGACTCCAAGTGCTGGCGCGTCACCGACAATCATTGACGAGGTCCTTATGAATGCCCCTTTCGATCAGCTGTCTACCTGGCTGAAAGAACACAAGATTACCGAAGTGGAGTGTGTGGTCAGCGACCTGACCGGCATCGCCCGCGGCAAGATAGCGCCCACCAACAAGTTCCTGCATGAGCGAGGCATGCGCCTGCCGGAAAGTGTGCTGTTGCAAACGGTAACCGGGGACTTCGTCGACGACGACATCTACTACGACCTGCTGGACCCGGCGGACATCGACATGGTCTGCCGCCCCGACGCCTCGGGCATTTACCTGGTGCCCTGGGCCATCGAGCCGACCGCCATCGTCATCCACGACACCTTCGACAAGTTCGGCAACCCCATCGAACTGTCGCCGCGCAACGTGCTGAAGAAAGTCCTGCGGCTGTACGCCGACAAGGGCTGGCAGCCGATCGTCGCGCCGGAGATGGAGTTCTACCTGACCCAGCGCTGCGAAGACCCGGACCTGCCGCTGAAGGCGCCGCTGGGCCGCTCCGGCCGGGCCGAAAGCGGGCGTCAGTCGTTCTCCATCGACGCCGCCAACGAATTCGACCCGCTGTTCGAGGACGTCTACGACTGGTGCGAAGCCCAGGGCCTGGACCTCGATACGCTGATCCACGAAGACGGCCCGGCGCAGATGGAAATCAACTTCCGCCACGGCGACGCCCTCGACCTGGCCGACCAGATCACCGTGTTCAAGCGCACCCTGCGCGAGGCCGCGCTCAAGCACAATGTCACCGCCACCTTCATGGCCAAGCCGGTGGCCGACGAACCCGGCAGCGCCATGCACCTGCACCAGAGCGTGGTCGACAGCGCCACCGGCAAGCCGATCTTCGCCGACGCCGAGGGCCGCATGA
This sequence comes from Pseudomonas sp. GW456-L12, assembly GCF_059424045.1. Lineage (NCBI taxonomy): Bacteria > Pseudomonadati > Pseudomonadota > Gammaproteobacteria > Pseudomonadales > Pseudomonadaceae > Pseudomonas > Pseudomonas sp. GW456-L12. Next base: position 51,421 of record NZ_JBWKZA010000011.1, on the reverse strand, counting down.
GCGAGCTGTTCCGCCACCATATCGGCGGCCTGCAGAAGTACATCCCCAAGGTGCTGCCGATGTTCGCGCCCAACGTCAATTCGTTCCGCCGCTTCCTGCCGGACACCTCGGCGCCGGTCAACGTCGAATGGGGCGAAGAGAACCGCACCGTCGGCCTGCGCGTGCCGACCTCCGGCCCGGAAGCCATGCGCGTGGAAAACCGCTTGCCCGGCGCCGACGCCAACCCTTACCTGGCCATCGCCGCGAGCCTGCTGTGCGGCTACCTGGGCATGGTCGAGGGCATCGAGCCGAGCGCCGCGGTGGAAGGCCGGGCCTATGAGCGGCGCAACCTGCGCCTGCCGATCACCATCGAAGACGCCCTGACCCGCATGGAAGAGTGCCCGACCATCGAGCGTTACCTGGGCAGCAAGTTCGTGCGCGGCTACGTCGCGGTGAAACGCGCCGAGCACGAGAACTTCAAGCGCGTGATCAGCTCCTGGGAGCGCGAGTTCCTGTTGCTCAGCGTCTGAGGCCTGCGCGATTCGGGCGCTGCCGCGCACACCGTTGTAGCCGCTGCCGAGCAACGCGAGGCTGCGGCTACAGGGCTACAGGGCTTCATGAATTTGGCAAACCAATAACAACCGCAAAAAGGGGTATCGCTATGCGTCTATGGAAATCGGTGGCTCCGCTGGCCCTCACGGTGCTGTTCGGCGCCACGGCCCAGGCCGAATCGACAGTCAGCGTGTACAACTGGACCGACTATATCGGCGAGACCACCCTCGCCGACTTCCAGGCAAAAACCGGGACCCGGGTCATCTATGACGTCTTCGACTCCAACGAAACCCTGGAGGGCAAGCTGCTGGCCGGCCGCACCGGCTATGACCTGGTGGTACCGTCCAACCACTTCCTGGCGCGGCAGGTCAAGGCCGGGGCCTTTCTCAAGCTGGACCGCGCGCAGTTGCCGAACTGGCAGAACCTCGACCCGAAACTGCTGGCCCTGCTGGAGCAGAACGACCCCGGCAACCAGTACTCGGTGCCTTACCTGTGGGGCACCAACGGCATCGGCTACAACGTCGACAAGGTCAAGCAGGTGCTGGGCGTCGACAGCATCGATTCCTGGGCGGTGTTCTTCGAACCGGAGAATCTGAAAAAGCTCAGCCAGTGCGGGGTGTCGATGATGGACTCGCCGGACGAAGTGTTCCCGGCGATGCTCAACTACCTGGGCCTGGACCCGCGCAGCGAAAACCCCGCGGACTACAAGAAAGCCGAAGCCAAGCTGCTGGCGATCCGCCCGTACATCACCTACTTCCACTCCTCCAAGTACGTCTCGGACCTGGCCAACGGCAACATCTGCCTGGCCTTCGGTTATTCCGGCGACGTGTTCCAGGCCGCCAACCGCGCCAAGGAAGCCAAGAACGGGGTGAAGATCGCCTATTCGATTCCCAAGGAAGGCAGCAACCTGTGGTTCGACCTGCTGGCGATCCCGGCGGACGCCAGCAATCCCAAGGAAGCCCATGCCTTCATCAACAACCTGCTGGATCCGCAAGTGATCGCCAAGGTCAGCGCCTATGTCGGCTACGCCAACCCCAACCCGGCATCGCAGCAATACATGGACCCCGAGCTGGTGAACAACCCCGAGGTCTACCCACCCCAGGCGGTGCTCGACAAGCTGTACATCTCCAGCACCCAGAGCCCGCAGACCATGCGCCTGATGACCCGCGCCTGGAGCAAAGTGAAGTCCAACCAATGAACCGGCACAGCCCTGCGCAACACACCCGCTCCTACTACGCCGCCTCGGCCAACGCGCTGCCGGACTACCCGCCGCTGAATGCCGACCTCAGCGCCGATGTCTGCGTGATCGGCGGTGGCTTCACCGGGGTCAACACCGCCATCGAACTGGCGCAGCGCGGCCTCTCGGTGATCCTCCTGGAAGCCCGGCGCATCGGCTGGGGCGCCAGCGGGCGCAACGGCGGGCAACTGATCCGCGGCATCGGCCACGACGTCAGCGGCTTCGCCCGCTACGTCGGCGCCGAGGGCGTGCGTTACCTGGAACAGGCCGGCATCGACTCGGTGGCGCTGGTCGGCCAGCGCGTGCGCGAACACGACATCGATTGCGACCTGCGCTGGGGCTTCTGCGAGCTGGCCAACACCCAGGCCCAGTTCGCCGCGTTCCAGGCCGAGCAGGAACACCTCGCGGCCCTGGGCTACGTGCATGAAACCCGCCTGGTCGCCCCACAGGACATGGCCCGGGTGGTGGCGTCCTCGGCCTATGCCGGGGGCCTGGTGGACCTGGGTTCCGGGCACCTGCACCCGCTCAACCTGGTGCTTGGCGAGGCCGCCCTGGCCCGGACGCTGGGGGTGCGGATCTTCGAGCAGAGCCCGGTGCTGGAGCTGATCCACGGCGACAGCGTGCGGGTGCGTTGCGCCAGCGGCACCGTGCGCGCCGGCAGCCTGGTGCTGGCCTGCAACGCCCACCTGGATGACCTGGAGCCACGCCTCGCCGGCAAGGTGCTGCCGGCCGGCAGCTACATCATCGCCACCGAGCCCCTGGCGCCGGCCCTGGCCGCCGAACTGATCCCGCAGAACCTGGCGCTGTGCGACCAGAAGGTCGGCCTCGACTATTACCGGCTCTCGGCGGACCGCCGCCTGCTGTTCGGCGGCGCCTGCCACTACTCCGGGCGCGACCCGGCGGACATCGGCGCCTATATGCGGCCGAAGCTGCTCAAGGTGTTCCCGCAGCTGGCGAATGTACGCATCGACTACCAATGGGGCGGCAAGATCGGCATCACCGCCAACCGTTTCCCCCAGGTCGGGCGCCTACGGCAGTACCCCAATGTGTATTACGCCCAGGGTTACTCCGGGCATGGGCTCAACGTCAGCCACTGGACCGCGCGCCTGCTGGCCGAGGCCATCCACGCCGGCCACAGCCAGGGCCTGGACATCTTCAGCGCAGTGCCGCACATGACCTTCCCTGGCGGCCCCGCCCTGCGCGCGCCGCTGCTGGCGCTGGGCATGCTGTGGCATCGGTTGCGCGAGGTGCTGGGCTGAAAGCTCAACGGCTTTGCCCGCGGTTTCTCGGCTGAGGCGCCCGACGCCTTCGCCGGCTGTTCGCCCCGACCATTGCCACCCGGGCTGGCCTGAAGCCTCGACCAGTGCGAAGATGCGCGCCGCAAATCGGCTTGCTAAGGAATGGCATCATCAAAGCGCTCACTGCTCTCGTCCTGCTCGGCACACTCGCCCTCTCGGGCTGCGGCACCCTGATGGCCCGTGCCAGCAATCAATACATTTCCTACGACGTCTACAAAGGCACCCAGCAAAATATCCAGCTGCTGACCATGCGTGACGCCCGCGGCTACGACGGCTACGCCACTATCTACTGCTGGATGAGCATCGTCTGCCCGCTGGTGGCGGTGGTAAGCCTGCCGGTGGATGCGGCGGTCGATACCGTGCTGCTGCCCTACGACGCCAAGGGCGTTTATTACTGAAGCCGCGGACTGCCGCTGGCGGCATGGGTGAATGGACTGCCGCCGTCATCTCTGACAAGCACCGGCAAACCGCCCCCGCTCAGTCCGCCACCACTCGCTCGGCCACCACCCCACGCAACCGGCACGGCACGCCCAGGCGGTCGAGCCGTGGCCGGCCGAACAGGTAGCCCTGGCCCCATTCGCCACCGCAGGCCGTGGCCAGGGCGCGGTCGGCTTCGCTCTCGATGCCTTCGATGATCACGCAGGGCGCCAGGGTCTTGCACAGCTGCACCAGGTGTTTCAGGGTCTGCACGCTGTTGGGTTCGCTGCGGGCGCGTTGCAGGTAACCCTGGTCGATCTTGACCATGTCGGGGCAGGTCCGGCGGATGAACTCCAGGGTGCCGAGGCCGGCGCCGAAGTCGTCCACCGCCACCCGGCAGCCCAGCTCGCGCAGGCACAAGACAAACTCGATGGCCGCCTCGGTGCTCGGCGGCGTGGCGCTTTCGGTGATTTCGATCACCAGCCGCGCGGCCACTGAAGGGGCGTCGCGCAACTGCGCGAGGGTGGCGGACCAGAACGGATCGACGATCGCGCTCTGCGCCGAGATGTTGCAACCCAGGCGCAGGTGCTCGTCGTCCAGCAGGCGCTCGATCACGCCCTCCACCACGCTGCGGTCCAGCTCGCGCATCAGCTGATGGCGTTCGAGCATGGCGAACGGGTAGACGCCATTGCCGGGCTGTTCGACATGGCGCAGCAAACCTTCCAGGTACAGCACCCGGCTAGTGTCGGGCAGCCGCACCACCGGCTGGAAGGCCAGCGCCAGTCGCCCCTGCGCCAGTTCCCGATAGAAGTCTTTGACGCTTTGCATGACAGATCCGTAGTCGAAGCGGCGACAGCGCGCCGGGTGGGCTTGGCCAGGATGCGTCGGCGCGCCCGACGTGATAATGGCTCATTGCTATTTATGATCCCCCCTGCCCGGACGGCTCGAAAGTGTTCCCGGATACCTTTCGTTTGTCCTTGGAAACACCGCACCGCCCTTTCTCGACTGTGGCCCGAGGTTTATTGCGATCATGCGCCAGCGCCAATGACATCAATTAGCCACCAGTCCAGGAAGTACTATGCACAGAATGACCGGCACCAGTTTCCGGGTGCTTGCCGATGTCCTGACCGACGCCGGAGTCAAGGTCGAGGCCTTGCTCAAGCGCCACGGCAGCAGCCATCAGGAGACCTGTGAAAACCCCATGGGCGTCAGGCTGGAGCTGGTCTACGCGTTGCTGCAAGACGCCGTGCAGCTGTGCGGCAACCCGGACCTCGGCCTGCTGGCGTACACCAAGGCCCACCCGGCCAACCTGGAAGTGCTCGGCTACGCGCTGATGTCCGGCGCCACCCTGGACACCGCTCTGCAACGCCTGGTGGACTATCACTCGCTGGTCAGCAACGGCTTCTACCTGTGCCTGGAGCGCAGCCCCCAGGCCGTCACCCTGATCGGCTTCGACATCGCCCTCGAACCGGGCCTGGTGCCGCGGGCCTTCATCGATGCCGGCGCGGCGCAGACCCTGGGCCTGGTGCACTGGCTGCTGCCCGGGCACAAGCCGCAACCGCTGGCGGCGAGCTTCACCTACCCGCGCCCGCCCGACACCCGCGCCCTGGAGCGTCTGCTGGGCGCCAACCTGCTGTTCGACGCGCCCTACAACAGCCTGAGCTTCAGCCCGCGCGATTGCGCCATGGCCCTGCCCAGCGCCGACCCGGCCCTGGACGTGCTGCACATGGAATACGCGCGAACCCGCCTCAAGCTGCTGCTCGACGGCTCGATGACCGCGCGGGTAAGGCGGGTGTTGTCCGAGCGCCTGGCCCAGGGCGGGCCCAGCGACCTGCGGCACATCGCGCAGCTGGTGGGGGTCAGCAGCCGCAGCCTGCAGCGACGCCTGGGCAACGAAGACATGCATTTCTCGGCGCTGCTCGACGAGGCGCGGTTGATGCTGGCCCACAGTTTCCTGCGCAACTCGGCGCGCAGCGTCAAGTACATCGGCGCCCTGCTTGGCTTTCGCGACCAGAGCAGCTTTCACAAGGCCTGCCGCCGCTGGTTCGGCATGACCCCGGGGCGTTATCGCCAGGAAGGCTGAAGACAGCAAAACGCCGGGCACAAGTCCCGGCGTTTTTTCAAGGTGCGGCAGCGCTTGCTCAGCGATGGCTGGCCTGCAATGGCGGCTGTGCCTGGGGCATGGCCGAGGAATGGTGGTTGAGGATCTTCCACTGGCCGTCGATGCGCTCGTAGAGGAAGGTGTAGCGCGCCTGGACCTGGCGGGTCGCGCCACCGGCCTCGTGCAGGGTGAAGGTGTAGACGCCGCTGTCCATGGCCGCATCCGCGCCCAGGTGGCGGATTTCCCGGTAGTTGATCTGGCCCACCGGCTTGCCCGCGAGGAAGTGCTCGAAGTAGTCCTGGATCTGCGCCGGGGTGGTGCGCACCTGGTTCGACACGGTCGGCTGGAGGATCGCATCGGCGGCGTAAAGACTGGTTACGTTTTTTGCGCTGCCGGTTTGCAGGGCCGCGTTCCAGCGATCGAACAGGCCGGCGATCTCCCGGTCGCCCTGGTTCTGCGGCTGCGCGGCGACGGTGCGGTACACATAAGGCGTGGCGTCCAGGGCCTGGGCCAGGGGCGCGGTCAGCGCCAGTAACAGGGCGATGGCGGTGGTTGGCAGTTTCATCGGAAGGCTCCAGTGGGTTTCAATGCGCCCACTTTGCCCACCCGCTGCTGCCTCGCCATCGGCCAACCGGTGCCGGCGGCCTATGCCATTCGGCAGATAGGCCCACAGCCGGCAACCGGGTCTAATGCCTGCTCGCGAGCGCACGCCCTTCACGCTGGAGCCTGTTTTTCATGCAAAGCCCGACCCACGACCCCGGCAGCGCCCTGGCCATTCGCAGCCAGTATCGCCAGGCGCAAAGCCGCGCGGCGCGCCTGCGCCTGCTGGTGGACACCGGCCAGGAACTGACCCAGTTGCCGCCCGCGGCCATGCGCCAGCGCGCCCTGCAACGGGCCTGTGCCTTTATGGCGATGGACCACGGCCTGCTGCTGGAATGGCACCCCGCCCAGCCGCCCCAGGCCACCGCCCAGCACGGCGGCAGCGAACGCCTGGCCGCCCTGCATGAGCTGGCCAGGTCTGCGACCCCGCACCCCGAATGGCTGCCGCAGACCGATGCCGCCCTGCCCCAGGTGCTGCGCATTCCCCTGCCCGGCGCCGACGGCCAGGCCTTCGGCGCCTTGCTGCTGGCCAACAGCGTGGCCCTGGCCGCACCCGACAGCGAGGATCTGGAATCCCTGCAACTGCTCGCCACCCTGCTGGCGGCGCACCTGGAAAACCAGCGCTTGCTCCAGGCCCTGCAAGCCCGGGAACGCACCATGTCGGAACTGGTGCACCGGCTGTTCAGCGCTCAGGAAGACGAACGCAAGCGCGTGGCGTACGACCTGCACGACGGCCTGGCGCAAACCCTGGCCGGGCTGCACCAGCGCCTGCAGGGGTTTGCCGGGCGCTGCCCGACATTGCCACAAGAGCTGCACAGCGAGCTGCAAACCATCCTGACCCTGGCCCAGGGCTGCGTCGGCGAGGGCCGGCAGTTGATCGGCGGCCTGCGCCCCAACGTGCTGGACGACTTTGGCCTGTACAAGGCTATCGACAAGGAAGCCGACCGCCTGCGCGACGCCGGTCTCGAGGTGCACTGGCGGCAACAGTCCAGCGCGCGCCTGCCGGGCGCCAGCGAGATCGCCCTGTTCCGCATCGCCCAGGAAGGCATCAACAACATCCTCAAGCATGCCCGCGCCAGCCGCGTCGAACTGAGCCTGCAACTGGCCGACGGCCAGGCCGCGCTGGCGCTGGCAGACAACGGCGTCGGCTTCGCCCTGGGCACCCCGCTGTCCAGCTGCGGCAGCCAGCACCTGGGCCTGGCGGCGATGCGGGAGCGCGCCAGCCTGCTGGGCGGCGAGCTGTCCTGGCACAGCGCCCCCGGCCACGGTACCCGCCTGCTGGCCCGGGTGCCGCTGCCCGCTGCTGGAGAACAGCCATGAACCCTGCCCTGCGCCTGGTGCTGGCGGACGACCATGAAGTCACCCGCACCGGTTTTGTCGCCCTGCTGGCCGGCCACCCGGAGTTCGAGGTGGTCGGCCAGGCCCGGGATGGCCAGGAAGCCCTCGAGCTGTGCGAGCGCCTGCAACCGGACATCGCCATCCTCGACATCCGCATGCCGCTGCTCAACGGCCTGGGCGCCGCGCGCCTGCTGCAACAGCGGCAACCGGCGATCAAGGTGGTGATCTTCACCATGGACGACAGCCCCGATCACCTGGAAGCGGCGATTGCCGCCGGCGCTGTCGGCTACCTGCTCAAGGACGCCAGCCGCGGCGAAGTGCTCGGCGCCCTGCAGCGGGTGGCCCAGGGCGAGGAAGCCCTCAACAGCAGCGTCAGCGCCCGGCTGCTGCGGCGCATGGCCGAACGCAACGCCGGCGGCAGCGCCCAGGCCGCAACCCTGACCGCCCGCGAACGTCAGGTGCTGGGCCTGGTGGCCGGCGGTTTCAGCAACCGCGAGATCGGCGAAAAGCTCGGCATCACCACCGGCACCGCCAAGGCCCATGTGGAACGGGTGATCGGCAAGCTCGGCGCGGCGGACCGCACCCAGGCCGCGGTGCGCGGCATCGCCCTGGGGCTGGTGGCGCAGCCCGCGGGAGACTGGCCATGAGGCTGCTGGCCAGCCGGCACTGGCTCGACCTGCCCCTGCGCGGCAAGGCGCTGGTGGTGATCTCCCTGCCGCTGGTGATCCTGCTGCTGTCGCTGGTGCTGATCTACATCACCGAACGCCAGACCGCCCGCGCCGAGGAAGACGTGCGCCGGGTGCTGCTGGTGCAGGGCGACATCCAGACCGTGCACACCCTGCTGGCCGAAGCGGCGGCCAGCGTGCGCGGCTACCTGCTAACCCGCCGCGAAGACTTCCTGCCCAGCTACGAACGTGCCCAGCCGCTGATCCAGGCCGCGCTGCAACGGCTGGACAGCAACATTCGCGATGCGCGCATGCGCGACCACCTCAAGGCCATCGCCCCGCTGATCGGCCACAAGCTCGACGGCCTGGTGGCCCTGCGCAACGGCCGGCCCGACGACAGCGCCAGCATCACCGCGATCCTGATCGAGAACAAACAGGTGCTGGACGTGCTGCGCGAGCAGATCAGCGCCATGCGCATCCGCGAAGACGGCTTGCTCGCCGAGCGCAGCGCCGCGGCCTCGGCGACCCGCATGCGCCTGCTGCTGGCCACGCTGCTGGCGGCGCTCTGCGGCCTGTTCGGGGCGATTGTCGCGGTGCTGTTCTTGTCCAAGGGCATAGTCGCCCGGGTGCAGCAGGTGCAAGGCAACGCCCAGCGCCTGGCCCTCGGCCAACCGTTGCGCCCGCAAGCCCCGGAACAGGACGAAATCGGCCAGCTCGGCACCCGCCTGGTGGAAGCCGGGCAACTGCTGGCCGAGCGCGAGCGGGCCCTGCGCGACAACGAAGAACGCTTGCGGCTGATCATCGACGGGGTCAAGGACTACGGGATCTTCGCCCTCGACACCCAAGGCCGGGTCACCACCTGGAACGCCGGCGCCGAGCGGATCAAGGGCTACAGCGAACAGGAAATCCTCGGCCGGCACTTCTCGCTGTTCTACCTGGCGGAAGAATGCCCGGCGCACCCGGACATGGCCCTGCGCGAAGCCACCCGCGACGGCCATTACATGGAAGAGGCCTGGCGCTGCCGCAAGGACGGCAGCCGCTTCTGGGCCAGCGTGGTGATCACCGCGCAGTACGATGCCAGCGGCGCGTTGCGCGGTTTCTCCAAGATCACCCGCGACATCACCGACCGCCGCGCCGCGGAAATCGCCCTGCGTACCGCCCGCGAGGAAGCCGAAAGCGCCAGCCGCGCCAAGAGCGAATTCCTCTCGCGCATGAGCCACGAACTGCGCACCCCACTCAACGCCATCCTCGGTTTCGCGCAACTGCTGGACATGGACTCGCCGAGCGGCCAGCGGCCCCAGGTCGGGCATATCCTGCGCGCCGGCCAGCACCTGCTGACTTTGATCAACGAGGTGCTGGACATCGCCCGCATCGAGGCCGGGCACCTGGCGCTGAATGTCGAGCCGATCGCCCTGGCCGCGGTGCTGCACGAGGCCCTGACCCTGGTCTCGCCGATGGCCACCGACGCCGGCATCCAGCTGGCCGCCCTGCCCGCGCTGAGCGAGCACTGCGGGGTGATCGCCGACCGCCAGCGGCTGATCCAGGTGCTGCTCAACCTGCTGTCCAACGCCATCAAGTACAACCGGCCCCGGGGCCAGGTGCGGATCGCGGTCAAGGTGCTCGACACCCGGGTCGAAGTAGCAGTCAGCGACACCGGCGCCGGCATTCCCCTGGAGCGCCTGGACCAGTTGTTCCGGCCCTTCGAACGCCTGGGCGCCGACCCGCGGGTGGAAGGCACCGGCCTGGGCCTGGCCCTGAGCAAGAGCCTGCTGGAAATGATGGACGGCAGCCTGCGGGTGCACAGCACGCCGGGCCAGGGCTGCTGCTTTACCTTGCAACTGCCCTTTGTCCAGGTGGCCGCGACCGGCGCGCCCCTGGCCCTGGAGCAACAGCTATTGGAACAACCGACGGCGGTACTGCCGGCCCGGGTCGAGGCTGGGGCATACCGGGGCCAGGTGTTGTGCATCGAAGACAACCTGTCGAGCCTGGCGCTGATCGAAACCCTGCTGCAACGCCGCCCGGGCATTCGCCTGCTGTCGAGCATGCAGGGCCAGATGGGCCTGGACCTGGCGCGCCAGCATGCACCGCAACTGATCCTGCTGGACGTCAGCCTGCCGGACCTTGCAGGCCTGGAAGTGCTGCGCCGGCTGCGGGAGTCGCCGACCACCGCCAGCACCCCGGTGCTGATGATCACCGCCGACGCCAGTGCCCTGACCCACCGCGCCCTGTTGCAGGCCGGGGCCACGGCGATCCTGACCAAGCCCATTCATATCCCGGCGTTTCTCGCCCACCTTGAGCAACATTTACCGGAGCCCGCATGAACCACGATTTGCGCATCCTGATCATCGACGACCAGCGCCCCAACCTCGAGCTGATGGAGCAGCTGTTGGCCCGCGAAGGCCTGCACAACGTGCTGAGCAGCACCCAGCCGCTGCGCACCCTGGAGCTGTTCAACAGCTTCGAGCCGGACCTGGTGATCCTCGACCTGCACATGCCCGAATTCGACGGCTTCGCCGTGCTCGAACAGCTCAACCGACGGATCCCGGCCCACGATTACCTGCCGATCCTGGTGCTGACCGCCGACGCCACCCGCGACACCCGCCTGCGTGCCCTGGCCCTGGGCGCCCGCGACTTCATCAGCAAGCCGCTGGACGCCCTGGAAACCCTGCTGCGGATCTGGAACCTGCTGGAAACCCGCGCCCTGTACAAAGCCCTGCGCCAGCAGGTGCCGGCGCAGCAGATCGAGCTGCTGCGCCGGCATCGGCAGTGAGTGGGTTGCCAGCCTTAGAGGTTGTACTCATCCAGCCTCGGCGAGTCGCCCACCTGCTCGATCAGCGCGGCATCGATGCGCAACAGGTTTTCCGGCTGGTACGTCAGTTGGCTGCCCCAGGGCTGGTCGTCGGCCAGGGAGCCTTTCAGGCGAACGGCCACGGAGTCATGCACCCGGACTTTCTGCCCTGGTTTATCCGTGAGAATCTCCCGCGACCTGGGTTTGCCGAACGGCGGCATCGAACCGTACTCACGGACTCGCTTGTGGGTCTTCGAGTTCCAGACCAGGCGTGGCACCCACTCGGCGATCAGCCAGTTGCGGGTCAGGGAATCGTGGGCCTGGGCCAGCGGATCCTGTAGCACAGAGGGTGGATAGAGTTCTGCGCGACAGGCTTCGGCATCGATGCTCAACCCGGCTTCCAGGCACTCGCCGACCATCCAGCGCAAGGCAATCAACGCCAGCTGCGATTCGCCGGCGGGGTAACCGCCGCCAATATCGGCATGCACGCCGGCGAACCAGACCTGCTTGAGGTTCACGCCCTCGTCCTCTGTCCAGAGGTTCTGGCGGAAAAAGCTGCGGCGTTCGTCCAGGGACACCGCATGGCGGATGATCTTCACGTCCTTGTTCCGGCGGGTGTAGGGAACAATCAGCGGGTCGTACACCCAGCCCACCGAACTCACGGTGTCGAACAGCCCGAGAAAGTGAATGCTCACCTTCCGGGCAAAGCTGCCCTTGAACGCCTCCATCAAGTCGAAGTCCGGCTTTTTGTCCGCGCTCATGCGCCACCAGGTGTAACTCATGGCCCGTTGGCGATTCGGTTTGGAATTATCAGCGGATCGCTGGCGAGTGGTCAGCAGCGACCAGGCAAAGTCCATCAACTGGACCTGATGGGCCGGCAGCAGGCCGATGGTATGCAGCAGCGCCGCCAGCACCCGCACCGCGTAGGAACCGCGGGAGAAGCCGAAGAGGAAGATCTGGTCGCCGTCCCTGTAGTTCTCCATCAGGAAGCGGTAGGCATTGAGCACGTTGCGCTTGATGCCCCAGCCGAACATCAGCCCGGCGATGCGCGACGGCACCTTCTGCCATTCGAACAGGGTTTCGCTGAGCCCGAAGGTGCCCACGCCCTGGTCGTAATAGGCCAGCAGCGTTTCGCTGTCCTTGGGTAGCGAGCGAAACAGCCGGACCACGTTGGTCGGTTCGTCACTGAAACGGTTGTTGGTGCCATCGATGCAGACGATCAGCTGGCGCGCCTTGATCCTTGTGTTCTCCACGACCTGGTTCCCTCGAGAGTCGTCAAGTGAGGTCCCCGCGCGGCCAATCGGCCAGGCGAGGACCGGTGTCACCCTACGTCCGTGTCATGACAACTGCTGCGGTAAAGCGTGAAGGGCTCTCCAAGGCATAGCAGCATTAACGGTGCCCGGCCATAAAGCCCCGGGCAATAAATGTCTGGACCATGCCCCCCCTCCGCAAGGAGGGGCCGGGCGCTGACGAGCCGTGCCTGGGCGCTAGAACCTGCCGCCCAACGGATACTCGATCGCCAGTCGCAGCTGGTCGGCATCCAGTTCGGCCTGGGCCTTGTTGCCGCGGTGCACGGCGTGGCGCAGGGTGACAGCGAGGTTTTTCGCCGGGCCGGACTGCACCACGTACTTGGCCTGCAGGTCGCGTTCCCAGTGCTTGCCGCCTTCGCCGTAGCCCAGCCAGGCGTAGCCGCCGCGCGGGTCCATATGGCTGCCGTCGATGCCGCTGCCGCGCACGTACAGGGCGCTGAAGGTCAGGCCGGGCACGCTGTAGCCGGCCATGTTGAGGTCGTAGCGGGCTTGCCAGGAGGCTTCCTCAGGGGCGTTGAAGTCCGACAGGGCCACGGCGTTACTGAGCAGGATCGCGCCGCGGGTGACGTAGTCGTAAGGCGTGTCGCCGTCGACCTTCTGGTAGCCCAGGCCAAAACTGTGGGCGCCGCTCTTGTAGGTCGACATCAGGCTCCAGGTGGTGTTGTCGATGCGCCCGGACAGGGCCTTGCCGGTGTCCTGGGTGCGGTACAGGTTGAAGTCGAACGTCAGGTCCTGGCCCGGGCTTAACGGCAGGTTGTAGAGCGCGCCGAGGTACTGCTGGCGCCAGGTGTCTTCGTACAGGGCGCTGAACAGGCTGGCGTTGAGGCCCTTGATTGCAGTATTGCGCACACCGATCAGGTCGAAGCTGTCGCCCTGCTGGCCATTGGAATAATTGACCACGAACCCCTGGTCGTGGCTGGTGGCGTTGCGGTCGGTGCTTTCGTTGAAGTGGCCGCCGTACAGGGTGGTGTCGCTCAGCTCGCGGCTGGTGAGGAACCAGCCGGTGGCGGTCTCGGGCAGCAGGCGGCTGTCGGAGGAACCGAACACCGGGGTCTTGACCCGCTGCTCGCCGTAGCGCAGTTCGGTGGAAGAAAAACGCAGCTTGGCCACCGCGCCGCCGCGGCTGAACTCGTCCTTGGGATGGCCGTCGTTGTCCACCCCCAGCAACCGCGCCTTGCCGGCCCGGCCACCGCCGCTGTCGAGTTTCCAGCCGGAATACACATGGGCGTCCAGGCCGAAGCCGAGCGTGCCCTGGGTGAAACCGGAGCTGTAGTCGGCCATCAGGCCGTAGGCCCACTCCTCGGCCAGGTCGCTGCGTTCGGCGCGGGGCTTGTAGGCGTTGCGCGCGCCGTTGCTCAAGGAACCGTGCCGATAGTCGCGACGGTCGTAGAGGCTGCGGTTGAACAGGCTCCACTGGCTGTCTTCGATAAAGCCCTTGGCATTGTCCTGCTCCGCGGCCAGCGCGAGCAGGCTCTGGCCTCCCCAATGCCAAAAAAATGCCAACAACAGGGTGTGTCGGGTCAAGGTCTTCACTGTGGAACTCCCGAAAATCGATAAATGGCGGGCGATAAGAGGCAGTGCGCCGCTATACGGGCGCACCACCGGGATCCCACTCAGAGGTATTTGAGGATCGCGATATCGCGGCGACGCTGCTTGAGGCCGGCGAACCAGCGCGTCGGGAAGAACAACAGCACGCCGAGGACCAGGCTCCACAGCCAGACGCCGGACAGGTTGTCGAAGCCGTAGTAAGTGCCCTGGTTGGCGCCCCAGATGGCCACGGCCACCAGGTACATGGCCTTGAGCACGTACAGGTGCAGCAGGTAGAAGAACATCGGCGCGCCGCCGTAGATCGCCAGTTGCGCGGTCGACCAGCGCGCCTGGACCTTCTCGAAGTACGCCAGGAGGATCAGCCCCAGGCCCAGGGTCGGCATCAGGAACATCAGCGACGGCGGGTACTTCTTGGCGCTCATGAAGCTCATGAAGGTGCGCAGCGCATCGCCGGTCTGCACCCAGGGTTTCTCGCCGTAGACGTTCAGGTAGCGGATGAACACGAAGGCCACCAGCAGGCCGCCGCCGACCTTGAGCAGCCGCGAAATCCGCGCCGCCGGCTGCACGTCCTTGCCGAACCACGGGCCGATGGCCCAGCCCAGCAGGATCACGCCGATCCACGGCAACACCGGGTAGGTGGTGCGGGCGCGGGTGAACTCGGTGATGTCGATGAACACCCGCTGGTGCAGGATCGACCAGGGCACGAAGAACGGCGACTCGGGGCCCACCACCACATCATCCAGCAGGTTGTGCCCGGCGACGATGGCCACCCCCAGCACGATCAGCCAGCTGCGCTTGAAGTGCAGCAGGCCGGCCAGCACGATCATGCAGATGCCGATGCACCAGATCACCTGCAGCCACAGGGTCTTGGGCGGGAACTCGGCGTTCCAGGCAAAACACACGAAGGTCAGTTCGAGGAACACCAGGAACAGGCCGCGCTTGAGCAGGAACACCGAGGTTTCCCCGAGGCTGTGTTTCTGGCTGTAGAGCCAGGCCGACAGGCCGGTGAGGAAAATGAACACCGGCGCGCAGATCTCGCTGAGCATGCGGGTGAAGTACAGGTCCGGGGTCACGCTCAGGGCGTCGATCGGGTCGGTGACCTGGCGATGCAGGAGGAAGGTCTCGCGCACGTGGTCCACCAGCATGCACAGCATGACGAAGCCACGCAGGGCGTCGATCGCCAGCATCCGTGTGTTGGCCTTGGCCACGCTGCCCGCCAGCGCAGGGGACGCAACGCCCGCCTGCCCTGCCAATCCAGTAGAAAGAGTCATATCAGTCACTCATGTTGAAGGTCGTTGAACCTGGGCAAAACCCTGTCGCCGACTCGGCACAGGGGTCGGGACACGGGGTCAGGATTGCTTTTTCAAACGCGCAACTTCCGAGGCCGGCAGCGTTGAAGGCGCCCGTGGCAACGGTGGCTTGCCCTGTGGCTGGTGGAACGACAGCGTGGAACTGAAGCTCTTGAGGTCGTAGGCCTCGGCCTGGTTGTCCGGGCCCTGGCGGGTGCCCGGGGTGCGGTCCTTGTATTCGGCGGCCACCACGTAGGTGCCCTGCCACGGCAGCGCGAAGCTGACCTTGCCGTCCTTGTCGCTGGTCTGGGTGAAGACTTCGCCCGAGCCGGTTTCCAGGATCACGGCCTGGGCGGCCAGCGGCTTGAGCCCATAGAACACCTGAAACTGCGCCTGGCCCGCGGCGGCCACGCCGGTGGGGACGATGTCCAGCGCCAGTTCCGGCTGGCGCGCGCGCAGGTCGCCGACCCAGCGGGTGGCGGGCGTCCAGTAGGTCTTGAGGGTCTTGCCGCCTTCATGCAGGTCGAAGATCGGATACTGCGTGTCCTGCGCCAGCAGGCTTTCGTCGGCCTTGGGCTGATGGCCGACGCTGAACGACTGGCGTTGCAGGTTCAGCCCCAGGGCAGGATTCGCCGCTGACCAGCCCTTGAGCTGGCGGAAGCGCTCAAGGCCGCCGGGGGTCACTTCCAGCATGTTCTTGTCGTACTCGCCGTAATACAGCGTCAGGGGCTGCCCCGGCGTGTGCTCGTACCAGATCTGGTGGGCCTGGGTACCGCCGGCCAGCATCAGCGCGCCCAGCCCTATCAATGTGTTTGCCGTGCTCTTGTGCATCGTGTTGCGCTCCTTTGTGCTCTCATTCAACGAATCGCCGCCCCCGCTCTGATGGCGTTGAACTTCCCGGGGAGACGATGCGCACCTACCACTGGCTGGCATTACAGCGCAGGCCGTTCTGTGCTTTGTTCCGATTTGCCGCGGCACACGCCCGTCGCCTGCCGTTTTCTCGGGACAAACAGCGATTTATGCGGTGTGCGCCAGGCTGAAGCATCCAGGGGTCAGCGGTGCATGGATTGTCCGATCGGGGTGCACGCGGGGCTTTTCATGCCCGGTGTTGCTTCCTTGCGCGCCACCCGCTGTCACTCACGGGCCCGGCAAAAGGCCGGCCCAGACGCAAGCGCGCCCGGTCAGGGGCGCGTGTGAGGGTGATTGATCAGGCGACAAAATGTTATCAGATAACATTTCGTTTTGAGAGAAGAACGCGTCAGTGGCGCAACAATTTACGCAGGGGCACGCCGTCCTTGAGGACCGGCGACTTGATGACGATGTAGCTGAAGTACTTGGAGATGCCGATGTTCTTGTCCAGCAGGCTTTCCACCACCTCCTGGTAATGCTGGATGCTGCGGGTCATGAACCGCACCAGATAGTCGTAGCCGCCGCTGATCAGGTGACACTCGAGCACCTCGTCCACCAGGCGGATATTCGACTCGAACTTGGCGAAGTCTTCGCGCTTGTGGTCGCTCAGGGTGATCTCGGTGAACACCATGACCGAGTCGGTGATCTTGGCCAGGTTCAGGTGCGCCTTGTAGCTGGAAATGTAGCCGGCCGACTCCAGGCGCTTGACCCGCTGCAGACACGGACTGGCCGACAACCCCACGGCGTCGGCGAGGCTGACATTGGTCATGCGTCCGTCTTTTTGCAGCTCAACCAAGATGTTGATATCAATACGGTCCAGTTTGACTAAACCTTCCATCGTTTACCTCTTGATTGCTGTGGGATGCAATCGACAAGCAAGATCAGCGCCGTAACGACGCCTGATGCTGGGCCACCAGGTCGGCCATGCTGTTGATGCAGTAGTCGGCGGCGCAGGGTTGCGGATTGCGGCTGCCGGCGCGGCAAATCAGGCACAGGCCCGCCGTCGCTTGCGTCGCGGTGGCCGGCGGCCGGGTCACCTGGAGAATGTCCTCGGCGCGCAGGTCGTTGTCCGCCAGCCACTGGCGATCCTGCAACGGCTGGCTGGCCAGGGAGATGAAGTCGTCCTGGGCGATCCCCAGCCGCTCGCACAACAACGCGCGGTCCTCGGCATCGCGATCGCCCAGCACCAGCAGGCGATAGAACTTGCGCAGGTACAGCATCGCCCCCGGCGCGTCCTCGAACAGCGACCAGCCCGGCACCGAACGGGCGAAGCTCATGCCCTCCTCCCAGGACGCCTTCAGGCCCCAGCGCTCAGCCAGCTGGCGATGGGCGAAACACAGCAGGCCGCTGAACCCCAGCTCGGCGAAACGCGGGTACAGGCCCCGCACCGTTTCGGCGAATTCGCCCAGCACCTGTTCCCTGTCCGCTTGCCCGCGGCGACTGTCGAGCAAGGGCTGCAAGGCGGCCCAGACCCCCGAGTCGCGGTCCACCAGGACCGCGTCGCAGTCAATCAGCAACGCACGATAATCAGTCAGCCCCATGGCGTGTACAGCCTCCTATGATGCGTTCCATCGATCCATGCTCCAAAAATGCCCACCGGTGGCGCCCGGCAGCCCGGCGCCGACCGAGGCATCAGCTCAGTTCAAGACTCGTGCCAGCGCGGCGTCGAGAATCGCCAGGGCTTCGTCGATCTGCTCGGGAGTTGTTACCAGCGGTGCCAGGAAGCGCAGGACGTTACGGTGGACCCCGCACTTGATCACCAGCAACCCGCCCAGGCGCGCCTGGTCGATCAGCCGCTGTGTCAGCTCGGCATCCGGGCTGCGCGCCGCGTCGTCCTTGACCAGTTCCAGCGCCAGCATGAAGCCGCTGCCGCGCACATCGCCGATGCACGGGTACAGCCGCTGCAGGCGCAGCAACCCTTCGCGCAGACGCAAGCCCAGCGCCACGCCACGGGCCAGCAACTGTTCCTCTTCGTAGGCATCCAGCACCGCCAGCGCCGCGGCGCAGGCCAGGGCGTTGCCGCCGTAGGTGCCGCCAAGACCGCCGGGCTGCGGTGCGTCCATGATCTGCGCCTTGCCCACCACGCCGGACAGCGGCAAGCCGCCGGCCAGGCTCTTGGCCACGGTGACCAGGTCCGGCTGGATGCCGGCGTGCTGGAAGCCGAACCAGCTGCCGGTGCGACCGAAGCCAGTCTGGATTTCATCAAGGATCAACACGATGCCGTGTTGCGTGGCCAGGGCGCGCAAGGCCTGGAGGAACTCCACCGGAGCGGCGAGGAAACCGCCGTCGCCCTGCACCGGCTCGATGATGATCGCCGCCACGCGCTCGGGCGCGACCTGGGTGGCGAACAGCTCCTGCAACGCCTGCAAGGCCATCTCGCTGCTGACCCCGCGATAGGCGTTCGGGTACGGCGTATGGAACACCTCGGGGGCAGTGCCGAAGTTCTGTTTGTACGGCTGGCTCATGCCGGTCAGCGTGCTGCCGAGCAAGGTGCGGCCATGGAAACCGCCGCGAAAGGCGATCACCGCCGAACGCTGGGTATGGGCACGGGCGATCTTCACCGCGTTCTCCACTGCCTCGGCGCCAGAGGTGAAGAATGCCGCCTTGTAGGGCTCGGCGCCGCCGATCATCTGGCTCAAGCGCCGGGCCAGGTCCAGGTAGGGTTTGTAGGCCACCACCTGGAAGCAGGCGTGGGAGACTTTCTGCAACTGCGCCTGCACCGCCGCCACCACCCTGGGGTGGTTGTGGCCGATGTTCAACACGCCGATGCCGCCAACGAAATCCAGATAGCGCTCGCCGTCCACGTCCCACACCTGGGAGCCCTCGGCGCGGTCGATGACCAGCGGATGGGCAGTGACCACGCCCCGCGGCACGAACCGATCGCGCTGCTGGAGCCAATGAGGTGTTTCGTCGACCTTGCTATTCATGGCGTTCCTCATACTGAGCCAGGCAACCGGGAAGCGGTTGCGATGGCTTCAGATTAAGGCTTCGACGGAACCGACTCAGCCGAACTTGGCCCCTGAGAAATCCGGATCCACTGTTTTCACCCCGGCAAACGGCAGATTCCTTCAGCCCCGCCGAATCTGCCGGCCAGGGCCTCGAAGCGTGCTGCGCAAGGCTTTCGGGCGCGGCCTTTCGACAGATCCTGCTTTGCCGTTGCGGCATCATGAAAGCATCCCCCGTCGATCAGGAACCGCCCATGGCCCTTCTCTATAAAGCCGACCCCGTGCGTGGCGAACACTGGCGAGCGCTGTTCGCCGAACAGGCCCCGGACATTCAATGGCGCGCCTGGCCGGACCTTGGCAACCCCGAGGAGATCCGCTACCTGGCGGCCTGGCAGGCACCGGACGACCTGAGCCTGTTGCCTAATCTTGAGGTGCTGTTCGCCCTCTCGGCCGGGGTCGATCAACTGGACCTCGCGCACCTGCCGCCGGACTTGCCGGTGGTGCGCCTGCTGGACCCGGGCATCACCCGGGGCATGTGCGAATACGCCAGCTTCGCCGTGCTCAGCCTGCACCGCGACATGCTGCGCTACCGGCAGCAACAGCTCGCCCGCTGCTGGCAGGCGCACCTGCTGCAACCGGCGGCGCAACGCCGGGTCGGGGTCATGGGCCTGGGGCAACAGGCGCAGCAGATCCTCGCCACCCTGCGGCCGCTGGGGTTCGCCCTGTCCGGCTGGGCCCGCAGCGCCCACCGCATCGACGGCGTGCAGTGCTTTGCCGGCGACCAGCAGTTGCCGGCCTTTCTCAGCCAGTGCGACATCCTGCTGTGCGTGCTGCCCCTGACCGAACAGACCCAGGGCATCCTCGACCGCGAGCTGTTCCGTCAGCTACCCCGTGGCGCGGCGCTGATCAATATGGGCCGTGGCGGCCACCTGGTGGAACAGGACCTGCTCGACGCCCTGGCCAGCGGCCAGCTCAGCGGCGCGGTGCTCGACGTCCTGCAACAGGAACCGGCCCCGGCCGAACACCCGTTCTGGGACCACCCGCAGATCCTCCTGACCCCGCACATCGCCGCCATGACCCAGCCGCAAAGCGCCTTCGCCGTACTGCTGGACAATATTCGCCGCCACCAGCGCGGCGAACCGATGCTCGGGCAAATCGACCGAACCCAGGGCTACTGACCCCCCACGATCGCTGTAGCCGCTGGCGCAGCCTGCGATCGGCGGCGCAGCCGTCGCAAAACCGCTGACCGCGGTGCATCAGGCCGACCCGGGATACAGCCTTGGCGGGCTAACGCCCGATCGCAGCCTGCGGCAGCGGCTACAGGGCTTCGGCAATCGCCGCGCCGACGTCTTGGGTCGAGGCCTGGCCGCCCAGGTCCGGGGTGATCGGGCCCTGGGCGATCACCTGTTCGATGGCCTTGAGAATGCCGTCGTGGGCGTCGCGGTAGCGCTGCTCGCCATTGCCGAGGAAATCCAGCATCAGCGCGCCGGACCAGATCATCGCGATCGGGTTGGCGATATTGCGCCCGTAGATGTCCGGCGCCGAGCCGTGCACCGGCTCGAACAGCGACGGGAAGCGCCGCTGCGGGTCGAGGTTGGCCGAAGGCGCGATGCCGATGGTGCCGGCACAGGCCGGGCCGAGATCGGAGAGAATGTCGCCGAACAGGTTGGAGGCCACCACTACGTCGAAACGCTCCGGCTGCAAGACAAAACGCGCGCAGAGAATGTCGATGTGCTGCTTGTCCCAGCTCACCTGCGGGTACTGCTCGGCCATCAGCGCCGTGCGCTCGTCCCAGTACGGCATGCTGATGGAAATCCCGTTGGACTTGGTCGCCGCGGTCAGGCGCTGACGCGGCCGGGCCTGGGCCAGGTCGAAGGCGTACTGGAGAATGCGGTCCACGCCACGCCGGGTGAACACCGACTCCTGCAGCACCAACTCATGCTCGGTGCCCTCGAACATCTTGCCGCCCACCGAGGAATACTCGCCCTCGGTGTTCTCGCGGATCACCACGAAATCGATGTCCCCCGGCTCGCGCCCGGCCAACGGGCACGGCACCCCGGGGAACAGCCGCACCGGGCGGATATTCACGTACTGGTCAAAGTCGCGGCGGAACTTGAGCAGCGAACCCCACAGGGAAATATGGTCCGGCACCTTGTCCGGCCAGCCCACGGCGCCGAAGTAGATGGCGTCGAAATCCTTGAGCCGTTCGAACCAGTCCCCGGGCATCATCTGCCCGTGCTCCAGGTAGTAATCGCAGTGCGCCCAGTCCAGCACCTCGATCTCCAGGTCCAGCCGCCACTTGTGCGCGGCCTGCCGCAGCACCCGCAATCCTTCCGGCAGCACTTCCTTGCCGATCCCGTCGCCGGCGATGGCGGCGATCCTGAATGCCTTGCTCATGTCGCATGTCTCCTCGAAGTCGGTGCGGGCGGGTCACAGGCCGCCGATGTGGAAAGCCTTGATCTCCAGGTATTCGTCCAGGCCGTACTTGCTGCCTTCGCGGCCCAGGCCCGATTGCTTGATGCCGCCGAACGGCGCCACTTCCATGGAGATGATCCCGGTGTTGAGGCCGACCATGCCGAACTCCAGCGCTTCGCCGAAACGCCAGGAGCGGCGCAGGTCCTGGGTGAAGTAGTAGGCGCCCAGCCCGTAAGGCGTGGCATTGGCGATGGCCAGCGCCTCGGCCTCGTCGTGAAAGCGCATCAGCGGCGCCACCGGGCCGAAGGTTTCCTCGTGGGCCAGGAGCATTTCGGTGCTGGCCTCGCCCAGCACCGTGGGCAGCACGAACTGGCTTTCGCCCTGGGGGATCGCGCCGCACAGCAGGGTCGCGCCCTTGCCCAGGGCATCGTCGATATGCCGGGCGACCTTGCTCACCGCCGCGGCATTGATCAGCGGGCCGATGCTCACGCCCGGTTCCAGGCCGTTGCCGACCTTGAGCTTGGCCACCTCCTCCACCAGGCGCTGGGCAAAACGTGCGTAGATGCCATCCTGGACCAGGATGCGGTTGGCGCAGACGCAGGTCTGCCCGGCGTTGCGGAACTTGCTCTGCATGATCCCGGCGATCGCCTGTTCCAGGTCGGCATCGTCGAACACTACGAACGGCGCGTTGCCGCCCAGTTCCAGGCTCAGGCGCTTGATGTGCTCGGCGCTCTGGCGCATCAGCAGGCGGCCGACCGCGGTGGAACCGGTAAAGGAAATCTTGCGCACCGCCGGGTTGCCGGTCAGCTCTTCGCCAATCCCCGCCGGCATGCCGGTGAGCACACTGAACACCCCCGGCGGAATCCCCACCCGCTCGGCCAGCACCGCCAGGGCCAGGGCCGACAGCGGCGTCAGGTCGGAAGGCTTGACGATGATCGGGCAACCAGCGGCCAGGGCCGGCGCGCA
The DNA here is from genome assembly GCF_059424045.1 of Pseudomonas sp. GW456-L12. Lineage (NCBI taxonomy): Bacteria > Pseudomonadati > Pseudomonadota > Gammaproteobacteria > Pseudomonadales > Pseudomonadaceae > Pseudomonas > Pseudomonas sp. GW456-L12. The sequence continues at coordinate 29,064 of NZ_JBWKZA010000011.1, read as the reverse complement.
TTTGCGGGTGATCATCGCGTTGGGGAAGTTCCACGGGGTGATCGCCGCGCAGACCCCCACCGGCTGCTTGAGGGTCAGCAAGCGCCGGTCGCCAGCGGGTGCCGGCAGGGTGTCGCCGCAGATGCGCCGCGCCTCCTCGGCGAACCATTTGACGAAACCGGCGCCGTAGCGGATTTCGCCCTGGGCTTCGGCGAAGGGCTTGCCCTGTTCGGCGGTCATGATCAGGGCCAGGTCGTCGAGGTTGTCGAGCATGGCCTGGTACCAGCGCTCCAGCAGCTGTGCCCGCTCCGCCGCCGGGCGCGCGCGCCAGGCCGGCCAGGCGCGTTCGGCGGCGGCGATGGCCAGGCGGGTCTGCGCGCCCTGCAGGGCCGGGACCCGGGCCAGGCATTCGCCGCTGGCCGGGTCGAGCACCGCCAGGGTCGCGCCATCGTCGGCGGCCACCCACTGCCCGTCGATGTAGGCCAGTTCCACCAAGAGGCTGGGGTCTTTCAAACGATTCTTGAGCATGGTCGAGTCCTGTTCCGAGACAGCCCCCAGTCTAAGCAGGCACCGCAGCCCAGGATGCTGAAAGCGCCGGGCCGACAGCGTCGGATGCTGAAAAACGCGGCGTCACAGCAGGCTCTACCGAGAACCTGAACACCGCCCTGTAGCCGCTGGCGCAGCCTGCGATCGGCGGCGCAGCCGTCGTAAAACCGCTGATCGCGGTGCATCAGGCCGATCCGGGATACAGCTTGGCGGGCTAGCGCCCGATCGCAGGCTGCGCCAGCGGCTACAGGGGGCGGCTCAGCGTTTCAGGGAACCCAGCAAGCCTTCGAGAAAACGCTGGCCGGCGTCCATCTGGCTGACCTCGATGAACTCGTCGGGCTTATGCGCCTGCTCGATGGAGCCCGGGCCGCAGACCACCACCGGGATGTCCAGGCGCTGGTTGAACAGGCCGCCTTCGGTGCCGAAGCCGACCTTGGCGTAGCCGGTGCCGGGCGCGGCGAAGTCGTGGAGGAAACGCACCGCCTCGACACTCGGATGGGTCTCCAGCCCCGGGTAGACATTCAGGGTTTCGATCTCGATGGCCGCCACCTCGGAAAGCTGGCGCGCCTCGCGCACGATCAGCTCGGCGCGTTCGCGCATCTGTTCGAGAAACTGCTCGAGATCGTCCGCCGGCAGGTTGCGCACCTCGAAATCCAGGGTGCACAGGTTCGGCACTATGTTCAGCGCCTTGCCGCCAGCGATCTGCCCGACGTGCACGGTGCTGTAGGGAATGTCGTAGTCGGCGTCCCGCGCGCCCTGCTCGCGCAGGCGCTGCTGGCTGTCGCGCAAACCGGCGATGAAATCGCAGGCCAGGTGAATCGCGTTGGCCGCCAGCGGCGCCAGGGAGGAATGCGCTTCCTGGCCACGGCAATGGACGCGGTACGAACCCTTGCCCTTGTGCCCGAGCACGAACTGCATGTTGGTGGGTTCGCCGATCAGGCACAGGAACGGCCGCACCGGCGCCAGGTGCAGCACGTCCAGCAGCCGGCGCACGCCGACGCAGCCGATTTCCTCGTCATGGGACAGCGCCAGTTGCAGCGGCCGGCTCAAGGTGCAGTCCGCAGCATCGAGCATGGCGTCTATGGCTAGGGCGATAAACCCCTTCATGTCACAGCTGCCGCGCCCGTAGAGGCGCCCGCCCTGCTCCGTGACCTGGAACGCCGGCAGGCTCCAGGCCTGGCCGGCGGCGGGCACCACGTCGGTGTGCCCGGACAGCAGGACCCCCGGCAGTTCCCGCGGCCCGGTGCTGGCGAACAGGTTGGCCTTGCGCCCGCTTTCGTCCTTGACGATCAGCGACTCGATGCCCTTGCCCAGCAGCAGCTCGCGCACGTATTCGATCAGCGCCAGGTTCGACTCCGAGGACACGGTGTCGAAGGCGATCAGGCGCTTGAGGATCTCCAGTACCCGGGGTTTCATGAGGCCCTGCTCCGTTGTGCGGTGGTGCCGGCGAAGCGGCGAATCGAAAAGGCGTCGATCGAGGTGCCGGTGCTGCCGGTGGCGATCAGCTCGGCCATCACGTCGCCGACGCCCGGGCCGAGCTGGAAGCCATGGCCGCAGAAACCGAAGGCGTAGTACAGGCCGTCGACCTGGCCGCTGGGGCCCATGATCGGCAGCGAATCGGGCAGATACCCTTCGATGCCGCTCCACACGCGGATGATGTTGAGGTTGCCGACGCCCGGCAGCAGCCGGCGCATCTGCTGGATCTGGTTGAGGATGCTGCGCGGTTCGACCTGGGCGCGCCTGGTGAGCATGTCCGGTTTGCTGCGGTAGCCGCCGCCGATGATGATGTTGCCGCGGGGAATCTGGCGGAAGTAGATCACCTCCTCGGGGATCTTGGTGTAGACCCCGATCACCGTCGGCAAGGCGTAAGGCACCGGCTCGGTGACCGCCATCTGCGGGCCGTTGGTGTCCAGCGGCACCGGTTCGCCGAACTGCTCGGAGAGCTTCTGGCCCCAGGCGCCGGCGGTGATCAGCAGGCGTTCGGCGCTGAACTGGCGGCCATCGGTGGTGCCGACCAGGAACCCGCCGCCGACCTTCTGCACCTCGCTCACCTCGGCGCGTTCTTCGATCCGCGCCCCGGCGCGCACCGCCGCCCGGGCAAAGGCCGGGGCCGCCAGGCGCGGGTTGGCGTGGCCGTCATGGGGCGCGTAGGAGCCGCCCTTGACGTCCGGCCCGAGAAACGGAAAGCGCTCGTGCAGCTCGCGGCCGCGGTAGATCTGCAGGTCCAGCTCACTCGCCTCGGGCGCCGCGGCATAGGCTTCCAGCTCGGCGATTTCGTCCTCGCGGTAGCACACCCGCATATGCCCGCTGGCAATGAACTCCAGGTCGTCGTCGATCAGCTCCGGCAGGCGCTTCCACAGGGCCCAGGAACGGTTGGCCAGCTCCAGCTGGCCGAGATAACGGCCCTGGCGCCGCACATTGCCGAAGTTCACCCCGCTGGCGTACTGGCCGATCTGGTCGCGCTCCAGCAGGGTCACCGACTGGCCGCGCCGGCGCAGGAAGAACGCCGCCGCCGAACCCATCAGGCCGCCGCCGACAATCAGCACATCGGACTGTTGCACGGTCATGGCGTCACCTCCCCGGTGAGCATCGAAAGGGGTTTGACCGGGGCCTGGCCGCGCTGCCGGCCCACCTCCTGTACCGCGACCCCGGCCGCGGCGGCGATCACCTCGGCCCCGGCCTGGGAACAGTAGCGGCCCTGGCAGCGGCCCATGCCGACCCGGCTGAAGGCCTTGGCGCGGTTGACCTCGCAGGCGCCCTTCTCGCGCACGGTGCGGCGCAGTTCGCCGGCGCTGATCATCTCGCACCGGCAGACGATGGCCGTGTCCGGCAGTGCCTTGGCCTGGGCGCTCGGCCAGGGAAAGGCCTGGGCCAGGCCCAGGCGGAACTGGTCCATCACCGCCAGGGCCTGGCGCTGTTCGTCCCGTTCCGCGGCGTTGACCGGCAGTTGCAGATCCTCGAGCAGTGCCAGCGCCGCAAGGCGCCCGGCGTGTTCAGCGGCGTCGGCACCACGGATCTTCGCCCCGTCGCCGGCGGCGTAGACCCCGCTGACGCTGGTGCGCCCGGCCTCGTCGAGTTCCAGCAGCCATTGGCTGGACGCCGGGTCGAAGGCCAGGCGGCAACCGGCGAGGTCGGCCAACTGGGTTTCCGGGCGCAAGTGATAGCCCAGGGCCAGGGCATCGCACTCGACATCCAGGCTGTCGCCCTTGGCGGTCTTGACCTGCACCAGGCTGACCCCGCCCTGGGCATCGCCCAGTACCCGGACCGGCTGGATGCCCAGGTGCACCGGGACCCGGGCCAGGCACAGCCGCGCCAGCAGCTTCATGCCGGTCCAGAGCAATCCCGGGCGCGCCAGCAGCTTCGGCAAGGCGCCGATGCGCTTGCCCAGCGGCGAGGTGTCGAGCACCGCCGCGACATGCGCCCCGGCCTTGAGGTACTGGCTGGCCACCAGGTACAGCAGCGGCCCGCTGCCCATGAACACCACGCGGTGGCCGATGGACACCGACTGCGCCTTGAGGGCGATCTGCGCGCCGCCCAGGCTGTAGGTGCCCGCCAGTTGCCAGCCTTCGAGCGGCATCAGGCGGTCGGTGGCGCCGGTGCAGAGGATCAGCGCGTCGTAGTCCAGGGTGAAGTGCCGGCCCTGGCTGACGCAGCACAGCTGCCCCGGGGTCAGGTTCCACGCCAGGGTGTCCGGGCGATAGTCGATGCGCGAGCGCAGGCGCTCGAAGCTGTCGTGCAGGGCCCGGGCCTTGTGCGCTTCGCTGCCGTACAGGGTGACGTAGTCGCGGCGGAAACCTTCGGGCTGGCGACGGTAGATCTGCCCGCCGTCGCGACGGTTTTCGTCGACCAGGGTCGGCACGATGCCGGCCGCCAGCAGGGTTTCGGCGCAGCGGGTGCCGGCCGGGCCGGCGCCGACTATCACCACCCGCGGCGCGCTGCCGGACGGGATGTTCAGCCGTGCAGTGGCCATACCGCCTCCGGTTGTGTGGTGAGAATGTCCAGGCCCTCGCGGACCTCGCTGGAACAGGCGCGCAGGCGCTCGCCGGCGCGGGTCCAGACCCAGCAGTCCTGGCAGGCGCCCATCAGGCAGAAGCCGGCGCGCCGGCCGGAATCGAACTCCGACTGGCGCAGGGCCGTCCCCTGGGTCAGCAACGCCACCATCAGCGTGTCGCCCTGCAATGCCTCGATGGGCTCCCCGTCCACCCGCAGCCGTACCGGCGCCCGTTCGCGCTCGCCCAGCCGTACAAAACGCCCCTTCATGCGTAGGCTCCCTCGGTCATGCCATTGAAGTTCTGTTGGCTCTGCAACAACTCGCCGCTGTCGCGGTGGCAGAGGATCTCGCTGCCGCCGTCGATGGCGCGGCGGTTCGGCGCGGTGCGGTTGCACAGGCCGTCGATGCGCACCGGGCAGCGATTGAGGAAGGTGCACAGCTCCGGCACATTGGCCCTGGCGCCGATCGGCGGCAGGCTGGCGCAGGTGCTGCCGCAGCTTTCCAGCCAGCCCTGGCGCAGCTCCGGCACCGAGTGGATCAGCAGGTCGGTATAGGGATGGAACGGCGCCTGGCCGAAGGCCGCGCGGCTGCCGGCCTCGACCTTGTGCCCGCTGTACATCACCACAATGTCGTCGCACAGCGCGCGCACCGTGGAAATGTCGTGGCTGATGAACAGGTAGGACACCCCCAGCTCCTGGCGCAGGTCGCGCAGCAGTTCGAGAATCGCCGCGCCGACCACGGTATCCAGGGCCGACGTCACCTCGTCGCAAAGGATCAGGTCGGGCTTGGCCGCCAGCGCGCGGGCCAGGTTGACCCGCTGCTTCTGCCCGCCGGACAGCTCGTTGGGCCGCCGCTGCGCGAGCGTGCGCGGCAGCCGCACCAGGTCCAGCAACTCGTCGATGCGCTGGCGCAGCGCCGCGCCCTTGAGGCCGAAATACATCTTCAGCGGCCGGCTGAGAATGGCGCTGACGCTGTGCATGGGGTTGAGCGCGGTGTCGGCGTTCTGGAACACCATCTGGATCCGCCGGAACTGCTCGTCGGTGCGGCTCGACAGGCTGCCGCCCAGGGGCTGGCCGTCGAAGGTCAGGTTGCCAAGGGCCGGGGCCAGCAGGCCAGCCACCACCCGCGCCAGGGTCGACTTGCCCGAGCCGGACTCGCCAATCACGCCGATGGCCTGGCCACGGCGCACGGTCAGGTCGATGTCCTCCAGCACGCGGATCATCGGCATGCCTTGCAGGTTCTTGTTGCCGTAGCCGGCGGTCAGGCCCTTGATGGTCAGCAGCGGCTGGTCCTCGGCGATATCGCTGGGCGGGCGAATGGTCGAGTCCGGGCGCGCGGCCGCCAGCAGGCTGCGGGTGTAATCGTGGGCCGGGCCCTCGAGCAGCGGCGCGGTGGCGCTCTGTTCAAGGATCTGGCCGCCGTTGAGCACCACGATCTGATCGGCCATCTGCGCCACCACCGCCAGGTCGTGGGACACATACACCGCCGTGGCCCCACGTTCGCGCACCACCCGTTTGAAGGCGCGCAGCACGTCGATCTGGGTGGTGACGTCGAGCGCGGTGGTCGGTTCGTCGAGGATCACCAGCAGCGGGTCGCTGATCAGCGCCATGGCCGCCATCACCCGTTGCAACTGCCCGCCCGAGACCTGGTGCGGGTAACGCTGGCCGATGTGTTCCGGGTCCGGCAGGGCCAGGTCGCGGAACAGCTCGATGGCCTTGGCCTCCAGGTTGGCGCGGCTGTCCAGGCCATGGATCAGGGCGCCCTCCAGCACCTGGTCGAGCAGGCGTTTCGCCGGGTTGAAGGCCGCCGCCGCGCTCTGCGCGATGTAGGACACGCGATTGCCGCGCAGGCCCTGCAACTGCTCCTCGCCCAGGGCCAGCATGTCGTGTTCGCCGACCCGCACCACCCCGGACGCCAGGCGACAACCGCGGCGGGCATACCCCAGCAGGGCCAGGGCGATAGTGGTCTTGCCCGAGCCGGACTCGCCGATCAGCGCCAGCACCTCGCCCTGCTCCAGGGCGAAGCTCACGCCCTTGACGATCTCCACTTCGGCGCCCTCGCCGCCGGCGACCACCCGCAGGTCTTGCACTCGAATCAACTGGCTCATCTCAATGACCTCCCGGACGGCGGCTGCGGCGCGACGAGATCCTGTCGATGAACAGGTTCACGCCAATGGTCAGGGTGCCGATGGCCAGCGCCGGGATGACGATGGCCGGCGCGCCCTGGTTCAGGCCGCCGATGTTCTCGCGCACCAGCGAACCGAGGTCGGCGTCCGGCGGCTGCACGCCCAGGCCAAGGAAGCTCATGCCGCTGAGCAGCAGGACGATGAAGCCGAAGCGCAGGCCAAGGTCGGTGAGCACCGGGTTGAGCATGTTCGGCAGGATCTCCACGCAGGCGATGTACAGCCGGCGCTCGCCGCGGGTGCGGGCCACCTGCACGTACTCCAGGGCTTCGATATTCACCGCCAGGCTGCGGGCGATACGGAACGCCCCGGGGGTGAAGCTCAGCACCGCGGTGCACACCAGCAGCAGCACCGAGGAGCCGAAGGCCGAGACCATGATCAGCGCCAGCATCTTGCTGGGGATGGAGATAAAGGCGTCCATCAGGCGGCTGATGACTTCATCCAGCCATTTCGGCGCGACCACCGAGAGCAAGGCGCAGGCGGTGCCCAGGCCGCTGGCCAGGACCGCGGAAATCAGCGCCAGGCCGACGGTGAACCGCGCGCCCACCAGCACCCGGCTGAGCATGTCGCGGCCCAGGTAATCGGTGCCGAACGGATAGGCCGCGCCCATGGCGTCGAACACATTGGCGGACACCACTTCGCCCACCGGGTGCGGCGCCAGCCAGGGGCCGAACAGCGCCACCAGCAGCCACAGCACACACATCGCGGCCCCGGTCAGGCCGAGCCAGGACGGCCCGTGGGACACCTTGCCCAGCGCCAGGTCGGGCGTGGCCGGCGTCGACTTCACCATGAGATTGGTCATTGGTTTCTCAGCCTCGGATTGGAAAGAATCGCGCACAGGTCGGCAATCAGCACCAAGCCCAGGTAGGCCGTGCAGAACAGCATGGTGCAGGCCTGCACCAGCGCCATGTCGCGGTTGGTCACCGCGTCGACCATCAGGCTGGCGATCCCGGGATAGTTGAAGATGGTCTCGACGATCACCACCCCGCCCAGCAGGTACGACAGGCTCAGCGCCACCGCGTTGGCGATCGGCCCGATGGCGTTGGGCAAGGCGTGGCGCAGCACGATGCGCACCGGGCTGACGCCCTTGAGCCGGGCCATTTCCACGTAGGGGCTGTCGAGCTGATCGATCACCGCGGCGCGGGTCATGCGCGCCATTTGCGCGACGATGACGAAGCACAGGGTCATCACCGGCAAGGCGTAGGTGCGCAGGAACTGCAGCGGCGAATGGGTTTCGCTGGCGTAGGACAAGGCCGACAGCCAGCCCAGGTTCACCGCGAACACCAGCACCGCCAGGGTCGCCACCAGGAACTCCGGCACCGCCACCAGGGCCAGGGTGATGAAGCTCAGGAAGCTGTCCAGGCGCCCGCCGCGGCCCATGGCCGAGCCGATGCCCAGGGTCAGCGCCAGCGGCACCGAGACCACCGCGGTCACCGCCGCCAGCATCAGGGTGTTGGGCACCCGTCCGGCCATCAGCTCGCTGACCGGCATGGCGTTGGACACCGAGGTGCCCATGTCGCCGGCCAGCAGGCTGAGCAGCCAGTGCAGGTAACGCACCACACCGGGCTGGTCCAGGCCCAGTTTCAGGCGCAGCGCCGCCACCTGTTCCGGCGTGGCGAACTGCCCCAGGGCCTGTTGCGCCGCGTCCCCCGGCAGCACCGCGGTGATGGCGAACACCACCATGGACACGATCAACAAGGTCACGACCGCGGCGCCCATGCGCCGCCCGATCAACCACAGTGTGTTGCTATTCATCGCCCTTCCCTCCTGCCTTGCAGCCCCGACGGAACCCGCTTTCGCCCCTCACGCGTCCAGCCACACCTGCTCGGCGAACATGTAGCCCATGAAGCCGCCCAGGGGGTTGCTGCCATAGCCCTTGATGCGCTGGTCGACCCCGTCGATGTTGCTGATGAACACCGGGATGCCGATGCCGCAGTGGTCGTGCACCAGGGTCTGCATGTCGGCGTACATCCTGCTGCGCTTGGCGTCGTCGGTTTCGCCGCGGGCCAGCATCAGCAACTGGTCGAACTGCTCGTTCTTCCAGCCCGACTCGTTCCATGGCGCGCTGGACTGGAAGAACTGCGAGAAGATCACGTCGGCGTTCGGCCGCGGGTTGATGTTGCCGAAGCTCAGCGGGTGCTTCATCCAGTGGTTGGACCAGTAGCCGTCGCTGGGCAGGCGGTTGACGTTGAGGGTCAGCCCGGCCTGCTTGGCCGACTGCTGCAAGAGCACGGCGATGTCCACCGAACCGGTGGCGGCCGGCGAGGCCACCAGCGGCATGCTGACCTTCTCCATGCCGGCCTTTTTCAGCAGGAAACGGGCCTTTTCCGGGTCGTACGGGGTCTGCGGCAGGTCGGCGTTGTAGTAACGCGAACCCGGGGCGATCGGGTGGTCGTTGCCGACCACGGCGTAGCCACGGAACACCGCGGACTTGACCTGTTCGCGGTCCAGCAGGTGCTTCAGCGCCTGGGTGAATTCCGGGCTCTGGCCGGGCAGCTGGTCCTGGCGAATGATCAGGTCGGTGTAGTTGCCCGACGGCGCGTCCACCACCCGGTGCCCGGCGCTGGCGGCGATGCGCGCGGTGGAACGCGGGTTGACTTCGTTGATCAGGTTCACGTCCCCGGAGAGCAAGGCGTTGACCCGCGACGGCTCGTCGGCGATGGCGATGAACTCGATCTCGTCCAGGTACGGCAGGCCCGGCTTCCAGTAGTTCGGGTTGCGCGCGGAGACCGAGCGCACGCCCGGCTTGAACTCCTTGACCTTGAACGGCCCGGTGCCGATGCCCTGGCTGAAGTCGGTGGTGCCTTCGGGCACGATCAGCAGGTGCGAGACCGCGAGGATCGACGGCAGCTCGGCGTTCGGCGCCTTGAGGCGGATCTGCACCTCATGGGTGCCGGTGGCCTTGATCTCGGCGAACTGCTCCATCAGCGGCATGACCTTGGAACCGGTGGCCGGGTCCTTGTGCCGCGACAGCGAGAACACCACGTCGGCGGCGGTCAAGCCCTTGCCGTTGTGGAAGGTCACGTCCTTGCGCAGGGTAATGATCCACAACGTGGCGTCGGTATTGTCGATGCGCTCGGCCAGTTCCAGCTGCGGCACCAGGTGGCTGTCGAAGCGGGTCAGGCCGTTGTAGAACATGAAGTGCCGCACATAGTCGGTGGACAGCGCGCCCTTGGCCGGGTCAAGGGTGTCGGCGGTGGAACTGGACATCCCGGCGACGCGGATGCGCCCGCCCGGCTTGCCCTTGGCTGGCGCCGCGCTTTCGCTGGCGAGCAAGGTGCCGGCACTGCCGAACAGGCTGCCGGCGCCCGCGGCGGCGACACCGGCCACGCCGAGCATGCGCAAGGCGCTGCGGCGGGACATGCCACGGTTCAGGCCTTCGAAAACCCGCAGGCTTTCTTCGCCGGAAATCAGTTGCGGATCGACTTTGTTGTCAGTCATAGCAGTTCTACCTGTCGAATAATGAGAAGGCTCGAGTGCTCGCGGTTGACCGGAGCGTCCTGGAAACGCAAAACGACGGTGAAGCAAACTCAGTGCAGATAGTCCTGGAAGCGGTAGTAAGCCCCTACCAGCGGCAGGAACCAGGGCTTGCCGAAGTGCCCGGGGATCGCCGGCCATGCCAGGTCTTGCCAGGGGTTGAGGGATGGATTGGCGCCGTCCATGACCTCGGCCATGACCTGGCCCATGTGTACCGACATCTGCACGCCATGGCCGCTGTAGCCCATGGCGTGGTAGATGCCGTTGCGTTCGCCGGCCCGGGGCAGCCGGTCGCTGGTCATGTCCACCAGCCCGCCCCAGCAGTAGTCGATAGCGACCCCGGCCAGTTGCGGGAACATCTGCACCATGGCCGCCTGCAGCACCTTGCCGCTCTTGGCATCGGAACTGGGGCTGGACATGGCGAAGCGCGCCCGGCCGCCGAACAGCAGGCGGTTATCCGGGGTCAGGCGGAAGTAGTTGCCGATGGTGCGGCTGGTGACATAGGAGCGCTGCTGCGGCAGCAGCCGCTCGACCAGGGCCTGCGGCAGCACCTCGGTGGTCACCACGAAGCTGCCCACCGGCACGATGCGCCGCCGGTACCAGCCGAGGTCGCCATGCTGGCAGGCACCGGTGGCCAGCAGAATCTGCCGCGCCTGCAACGAACCGCGCGCGGTGTCGAGCCGGTAGCCGCCACTGTTGCCCTGCCAGCCTTGGACCGCGCAGTCCTGGTAGATCAGCGCGCCATGGCGCGCCGCGGCGTGCGCCAGACCGATGCCGAAGCGCCCGACGTGCATCTGCACGCCGTTGCGCTGCAACAGGCCGCCGTGAAAACCGGCGGAATCGACTTCGCCGCGCACCTGCTCGGCGGACAGTAGCTCGACATCGGCATCGACCTCGCGGCGGATCAGCTCGCAGGTGCGCGCCAACCCTTCGTAATGCAGGGGCTTGGCCGCCAGCTTGAGCTTGCCGTTGCGCTTGAGGTCGCAACCGATGCCCTCCTGCTCCACCAGCGCCACCACGCTCTGCACCGCCCGCTCATAGGCCTGGTAATAGGTCCGCGCGCGTTCGGCGCCGAGGCTGGCGCTGAGGGCGGCGTAATCCTGGGCCACCCCAGTGTTGCACTGGCCGCCGTTGCGCCCGGAGGCTTCGCCGATCACCCGGCCGGCTTCCAGCACCACCACCCGGGCGCCCTTCATGGCCAGCGCGCGGGCCGCGGACAGCCCGGTGAAACCGCCACCGACGATCGCCACATCGACGCTGTCCGGCAGCGCGCCGCTCTGTGCCCCGGTGAAGGCCGGCGCACTGTCGAGCCAATAGGATTCACTGCCCATGCCTGACTCCCTGACCCTGCCTTGAAGAACGCCCATGACCGATCAGAGCCCGACCAGCCCAGCCAGGCCGCCGATGTCCGGGATCTGCTGGTAGCCGTAGATGGCGTTGGCCGGCTGTTCGTGGCCACGGGCGACAAAAGCCTTGTGCTTGATCTTCATGTCATGGGCCGGCATCAGGTCGTAACGGAAGCTGGAGGACACATGCAGGATGTCTTGCGGGCCGCAGCCGAGGTTGTCGAGCATGAACTCGAAGGCCGCCAGGCGTGGCTTGTAGGCCTGGGCCTGTTCGGCGGTGAAGACCTTGTGGAACGGCGCGCCGAGCTTGTCGACGTTGGACATGATCTGGCTGTCGCTGGCATTGGAGAAGATCACCAGGGGGATCTTGTCGGCGATCTTCGACAGCCCGGCCGGCACGTCCGGATGGGGGCCCCAGGTCGGCACGGCGTCGTAGTACAGCTGGCCTTCGCCGCGGTACTCGACGCCCCAGCGCTTGCAGGTCCGCGCCAGCGCGGTCTTGAGGATCTCGTCGTAGGGTTTCCAGTCGCCCATGACCTGGTCCAGGCGGTAGGCCGAGAAGTCCTTGACGAACTGGTCCATCTGTTCAGGGCCGACGCGGTCGGCGAACAGCTCGCGGGTCATGGTGCCCATGTGGAAGTTGGTCAGCGTACCGTAGCAGTCGAACGTAATGAATTTGGGACGAAGAAAGCTCATTGAGTGCGGTCCTGAAGTTCGTTGAGGTCATGGCGTGACACGCAAGAGCGCGGCTGCCGGAGCCCTGATGCAGCGTTGCAATCACAGCTTCATTACAACACCGTGAAATCAGCAGATGGCGTTAAAAGCGCGGGTTGCTCGATACAAACCACCGTTTTTCGGGGTGCCCTCAGCAGACTTTGCGGGGCGCGCCAGCCTTGGGCAAAGCCCGTATTCATGCGCTTTTATGGACCTTTGCCGGCCGCCGGGGCTCAAGTCCGGGCCCGGTCGCCGCAGAACCTGCGCCGGCCCCAACGAAAACGGGCGCCCCCGTCTGGAAGCGCCCGTTTCGCTGAATCACAGAGTGTCTGCCGGTCGATCCCCAACCGGTGGCGGCCGGCCTGCGGCCGCGCCGGCAGGTTCAATGCATACTTCGTACCGCCCCACTCACCCGCCCCCGCCAATCACGGTTTTCAGCCGGCGATATCGATCAGCACGCTCTTGAAGCGCAGGTTGGCCTCGAAGGCTTCGCGTCCCAGGTCCTTGCCGATGCCGGAGCGCTTGTAGCCGCCGGTGGGCAGGATGTAGTCGTTGCTGCGCCCGTAGCGGTTGACCCACACCGTGCCGGCTTCCAGGCGCCGGACCAGGCGCAGGGCGCGGTTGATGTCGGCGGTGTGTACTCCGGCGGCCAGGCCGTAGGTGGCATGCTCGGCCAGGGCCAGGGCCTCGGCTTCGTCGTCGAAGGCCTGCACCGTCAGCACCGGCCCGAAGATCTCCTCGCAGACCGCCGGGTTGCGATTGTCCAGGCCGGTCAGCAGGGTCGGCTGGTAATAGGCGCCGCCCAGGCCGTCGAACAGCCCGCCGCCGCAGAGCACCTCGGCGCCGGCCTGGCGCGAACGCTGGACGATGCCGTCGATGCGGTTCGCCTGCTGCCGGGAAATGATCGGCGACAGCGTGCTGGCCGACGACCAGGTCGGGCCCGGGCGCAATTGTTCGAAGTACGCCCGCAGGTGCTCGACGAAGGGCTGCATGATCGAGCGCTCGATCAGCAGCCGCGAGCCGGAGACGCACACCTGCCCGGCATTGCCGGTAATGGCCATGGCCACGGTGCGCGCGGTCCTGGCGAGGTCCGGCACGTCGGCGAACACCAGTTGCGGGCTCTTGCCGCCCAGTTCCAGGGTCACCGGCTTGGGGCCGACCAGGGCGCAGGTGGACATGATGCTCGACCCCGTGGCGGTGGAGCCGGTGAAGGTCACCTTGGCCACCCGCGGATGGCGACACAGGGCATCGCCGGTGACCCGGCCGTCGCCCTGCACCACGTTGAAGATGCCCGCCGGAACCCCGGCTTGCAGCGCCAGTTCGGCGAACCGCAGGCTGGAAAACGGCGTCAGCTCCGACGGTTTGAGCACCACCGCGTTACCGGCGGCCAGGGCCGGCGCGACTTTCCACGAGGCCATGCTCAGCGGGAAGTTCCACGGCGCGATGGCGGCGATCACCCCGTAGGGTTCGGCGATCTGCATGCCCAGGCGGTCGGTCTGGGTGGCGGCCAGCGAACCGCCGTGCTTGTCCGCCAGCTCGGCGAAAAAGCGGATGCCTTCGGCGACATAGGGAATGTCCCAGCCGATCACATCCTGGTGCGGCCGAGTCGAACCCACCGCCTCCAGCGGCGCCAGGATCGCCGCGTCGGCTTCCACCAGGTCGGCCCAGCGCCGCATCACCCGCGCCCGCTCCCGGGGCGGACGGCTGGCCCAGTCGGAGCGGGCGAATGCCTGCCAGGCGTTGTTCACCGCCTCGTCCACCAGCCCGGCGTCGGCGATCGGCAACTGCCCGTAGGCCTGGCCGTCCGACGGCCGCGAGACCTCCAGCCCGGGCGCGGCGTCGCGGTACTGGCCGGCGATGAAATGAGCGCTGCGCACAGCGACAAGACGAGGATCGAAACTATCCATGGAGCACTCCACTTGAAGGCGGCAATAAGGTCGGCGAAGGCCGGCCCGGCCGGTAAAAACCAGGCCTCCATCCTAGGAAAAAAACCCAAGCATTTGCTGCCGACCTTGGGCCCCTTTTAAGTAGTTACTGTGGTCTGCCGGCCGGTCTTTTAGGGATTCTGCCGAATCGCCGCGGGGCTCTTGCCAGGCGTGATCGCAGATGGGATACAGGCGCATCGCCGACGATCGCGCTTATCTTTTTCACGGAGTCTTGCCATGTCCGCCACCCCTCGCCCCGCTTATGTGTACCGCCCGATGACAGTCGCCGACTTGCCGGCGGCCCACGCCTTGTCCGTGCAATTGAAGTGGCCCCATCGCCTGGAAGACTGGGCGATGTTGCAGCGGGTCGGCCAGGGCTTCGTGGTGGAGGACGGCGAGCGCCTGATCGGCAGTGCCTTCGCCTGCCTGCAGGGGGACTACGCCACCATCGGCCTGGTGATCGTCAGCGGCGACTACCAGGGCCAGGGCATCGGCCGGGCCCTGATGGAAAAAGCCCTGCACGCCTGCGAGTCGCGCACGCCGATCCTCAACGCCACCCTGGCCGGCGCGCCGCTGTATGCCAGCCAGGGTTTCGTCGAGTTCGGCGTGATCCAGCAGCATCAGGGCCAGGTACGGGTGCCGGAGGTGGGCGCCCTGCCCGCCGGTGAAAGCTGCCGGCCGCTACGCAAGGCCGACCGCCTGCGCCAGTTGAGCCTGGCCAACGCCGGCAGCGGCCTGGACCGCCAGCAGGTGCTGGAAGACCTGTTCGCGGTGGTCGAGCATGGCGTCGGCATCGAACGCGACGGCCAGTTGCGCGCCTTCGCCCTGCTGCGGCCGTTCGGCCGTGGCCGCTGCATCGGCCCGGTGGTCGCGGAAACCGCCGAGCAGGCCCGGCAGATGATCGCCAGCCTGCTGAGCAAGGTTGCCGATGCTTTCGTGCGCATCGATATTCCGGCCGACTGCGGCCTGGCCGAATGGCTGGAAAGCGCCGGCCTGAAACAGGTCGACCAGGTCGCGCAGATGGCCCGCGGCACCCCGCCCCGGGCGCTCGGCAATGTGCGCCAGTTCGCCCTGGTGACCCAGGCCATCGGTTGACCCACAACGCCGCGAGCCCCTGGGTCGCGGCGCCTTTTTCCAACACCCCCAGAGAGTCCTTTACATGTCCACACCCGCCGCTTTGCTGCTGGCAGGCGCCGACGGCCGCTTCGACGCCAGCCTGTTCACCCCTGCTGCCCTGGGCAGTGACGACCCCTTCGGCGCCGATCGGCTGGTTGCCTATAACGGCAGCGACGGCATTGCCGCCGGTGTCGTGCGCACCAGCGGACGTTTTGCCAGCGAGGATTTCCCCCACATCGAAATGCTCGTGGTGCACGCCGGCAAGGTGTTGCTCGACAGCGCCGAGCCGTCTGGGGAACAGGCCCTGGAACTGGCCCCGGGCGCCAGCGTGGTGATCGGCCGCGGCAGCGCCTTCAAGCTCGAGGCCGAGCCCGGCACGCTCTGGGCCTTCTGCGCGGTGAACCGTGCCGCGGCGGGCGCCGAACCGGGCCTGACGCTGCTCGACCCGCGGGCCATGCTCTCGCCCTCGGCGGCTCCCGAGCCGCAGATCCTGATCGGCGCGGAACCGCAATGCCGCTCGCGCAACGCCTTCGAGGACGACGCCAGCAACCTGCGGATCGGGGTCTGGGATTCCACGCCGTACCGCCGCCATGGCCGGCCGCACAAGCTCAATGAACTGATGCACCTGGTGGAAGGCAGCGTGACCCTCGAGGGCGCGGACGGCAGCCGCCTGAGCGCCGGCCCCGGCGCTACGCTGTTCGTTGCCCAGGGCACGCCCTGCGCGTGGCACAGCACGGCCTATGTGCGCAAGTTCTATGCGGTGAAGTAACGCCCGGCACACACGACAACGGCGCCCTCGGGCGCCGTTATCAGGTCGGGCGAAAAGCGCCCGGCGACTCAATCATCATCGTCGTCATCGTCACGGTCGCGACGATAGCGCCCGTCCTTGTCCCGCCGGTCGTAGCGGCGGTCGTAACGGTCGTCGTCACGATCGCGGTCGCGGTAGTAGTCGCGGTCATAACGGCTGTGGTCGCGCCAACCGTCATGGTCGCGATCGTAGCGTCGGCCGTCGTCCCAATGGGGGTAGCAGCCACCCAGCAGCAGCGTGGAGCAAAGGGTCAGGGTGAGTGTCGCGAGTCGCTTCATGGAAGTGTCCTAGAACCTGGGTCAGAACGATGGGTTGGCAAAGCAGCCCGGCAACGCAGCGGGCCCTGTGCGAACCGGCGGCGCCGGCGCCTGCAACCACCCATGTGACTGTAAAACCAGCGTTTTATTCGATCCTGGCGAGGCACTGGCGGACCGACGGTCATGTCGTGTCCAATGCGAACGGTCACGCCTGCTCAATGGGAATTCCTGTCCCACAGCCAGTTCCACAGCCCCGGCAACCGCACCGGCTGTTCGCTGTTGGTGACGGTACGGGCCATGACCGCCCGTTGCAGCGCCGCGGTATCGTCGTAGAACGGCTTGGGCGCGGTCGCAAGGCCAGTGGCCTGGGCGCTGTCGAGCAGGATCTGCAGGTATTCCCGGGTGTGGCGGGCGGTGTAGCGATTGAGGTCGTGGAAGGTCACCACCACCGGGATCACTCCGTCCACCGTGGGCAACTGGCCCAGGGCAATGCGTTCGCGCACTTCCGACAGCTGGCGCAGCATATTGGCCCGGCGCCGTGGGCTGGCGTTGAAGCCCCAGACCTTGCCGTCGTTGGCGCTGAGGTCGGTGAGCAACACATGCAGGCCATGCCGTTGGTAGGCGGCGAAGGTGCGCTTGTCGTAGTTCCAGAATGGCGGACGCACCAGGTTCGGCGGCACACCGGTGATCAGCGCGATATCGGCGCTGCCGTCGTTCAGGGACGCCTCCAGTTCCGGTGGGTCGAGCGAGCGATGGTTGGTGTGCCTCGGCGTGGCGGTATGAAAGCCCAGCACATGGCCCTCGGTGTGCTCGCGGGCCATTATCCGCTGCCCTATGTCGCTGCCGCCGGCTCGCGAGGCCCGGGTCTGGACGAAGAACACCGCCTTGATCGCCGGTTGCAGTGGATTGTCGAGCAGGTCGTCGAGCACCCGTTCGGTCGGGTTGTAGAAGCTGGAAGCGCTGGGACCGTCGTCGAAGGTCAACAGAAAGCGGATCGGCGCCTGGGCGCGCAGGCGTTGCTCGGTCTGCGCGGTCATTTCGATGGGGGCAGCGATGCAACCGCCCAGGCCAGCGGCGAGCAACACTGCACAGATAAGCTTGAAGCCTTGTTTCATGTTTTGCCCTGTGCCGGACCGTTGCGGTCGTCACCTCAATGGCAAAAATCCCTCGCCCATGGATCCCTCGCCCGGCCTGCGCGCAGCGCCGGGCACAGCTTGGAGGGGCAACAGCGGTTTTGGTTCCGGAGCGCCCGCGTTCAGGCAGCCCGGGCCTTCATGCCGAACCGCCTTCGCAGGGCCGCTGCCAGGCGCGCTGCAACAGGTCGATCACCTCCTCGTCCGAGGTCTGGGCAAAGTCCGCGTAACCATTGCCGATCGACACGAACCACAGGGGCGTGATCGGGCAGATCAGCTCGTCGACCTCGAAACTCAGGGTGTCGACGGTTTCCTGCGGCGCCAGGGGCACGGCCACCACGATCCGCGCCGGGTGCTGCAGGCGCGCCGCCTGTACCGCGGCGTGCATCGAGGCGCCGGTGGCCAGCCCGTCGTCCACCAGGATCACCACCTGGTCACGCAGGTCGGGCGCGGCCCGGTCGCCACGGTAGACCCGTTCGCGGCGCTGCAACTCCTGGGTTTCCCGTATGGTCACCGCTTGCAGCGCGGCATCACCGAGGTGATGGCTGCCCAGGACGTCCTGATTGAGGATGCGGATACCACCGCTGGCGATGGCGCCCATTGCCAGTTCTTCATGGCCGGGCACGCCAAGCTTGCGCACCAGCATCAGGTCCAGCCGCACCTCCAGGGCCCGGGCGATTTCCCAGGCCACCGGTACCCCGCCCCGGGGCAACGCCAGCACGATCACCTCGGGCCGGCGACTGTATTTCTGCAACGGCGCGACCAGCCCTTGCCCGGCCGCCTGACGGTTGCGCAGGGTCATCTGCAATGACGGATATTCGCTCATGTCTCACCTCCCAAGGCGCCCGGCTACAGCGCCAGCAGGCTGCAGGGCACCTGATACAGCGCGTGCTCGGTGGTGCTGCCCACCAGTTTCTCCAGGCCCTGGCGATGCACGCGGCCCATGACCAGCACATCGGCCTGGTTCTCGGTGACGAAGTTGGCCAGCACGGTGACCGGTTGTCCGAGGATGAAATGCCGGCGTTCCTCGGGCACGCCATAACGCTCGGCCAGTTCCAGGAAGGCTTTTTCCAGGGTCACCCGCAGTTCCCGGGTCAGGTCCGCCAGCACCAGGCCACCGCCTCCGGCATCGCCCAGGTAGACCGACGACACGTCATAGGCGTGCAGCAGGTGCAGCTCGGCATCGCATTGCAGGGCCAGGCTGTTGGCTTCGTGGATGATCCGGTCGTTGAGCCCGTTGTGCTGGTACTCCGGCCGTGACGGGTCGACCGCCGCGACCACCATTTGCGGCAACGTATGGCCGTGGCGGCCCATCAGGTACAGCGGTACCGGGCACTGGCGCAGCAGGTGCCAGTCCATCGGCGTGAGAAAGGCGCGTTTAAGCGCCGGTTCGTGCTGCACGTCCTTGATCAGCAGGTCGGGCTGGATTTCCGCGACGTGCTGCAGGATTTCCTCCAGCAGGTCGTCGGCCCAGGTCACCTCGCCGTTGACCGTGACACCATGGCCACGCAGGCGATGCACCTCCTCCTGCAACCATTCCTGGTGCCCCAGGCGGTAACGTTCGCGCGCTTCATTGCGCACGTTGTGCTCGAACAGGGAAAGAATCGACGCCGGTTTCAGCAAGGCCGCGATATGCAGGCTCGCCCCGCTGGCCTTGGCCAGGGCAGCGGCACGCGGGATCGCGGGGGACTGGCGCATTGCCGGGTCGATGACCAGCAACAAGCGTTGATACTGGCTCATGGCGCACCTCCAGATAGGCTGGACGCCCACGCCGGCCACCGGCGCCCGCTTCTCTATACGCCAGTGCGTCAACGCCGGATCGAACGCCAGCATGACTTCAGACTTCCCACTGACAATGCGCCCGTCGCGGCGTTACGGCAAGTGCGTCCAGCGCCGGTGCAGACCACGGGCCAGGCTGTCCAGGGCAAAGCCCAGGGCGCCGATCAGCAGGACCATGGCCATCAGTTCCGAATAGGCCAGGCGGTCGCGGGTATCGAGGATGAAATAACCCAGGCCGGCGCTGACCCCGAGCATTTCGCAAGGCACCAGGACGATCCACAGTATGCCGATGGCCAGGCGCACGCCGGTCAGCACATGGCCCAGCACCCCGGGCAGGATCACCTTGCGCAGGGTTTCCCAGCGGGTGGCGCTGAGGCTGCGGCTCAGTTGCAGCCAGCGCGGGTCGAGCTGGCGCACCCCGGCCGCGGTATTGAGCAGGATCGGCCAGACCGCGGCGAAGGCCAGCAGGAAGTAGATCGGCTGGTCCCCTACCCCCATCAGCATCACCACCACCGGCATCCACGACAGCGGCGAGATCATCCGCAGGAACTGGAACGCCGGGGTGGTGGCCGCCTCCAGATGGCGGTAGCTGCCGATCAGCAGGCCCAGGGGCACGCCCACCAGCAAGGCCAGCGCCAGGCCGACCAGGATGCGCTTGAGGCTGACCAGCACATGCTCGTACAGCTCGGCGCGGCCCAGCAGTTCCAGCAGGCTGGCCAGGGCCGCCGCCGGCGAAAAGCGCGCCGCCAGCCCGTCGGCGCTGCCAAACAGGCGCACCCCCAGCCACCACAACAGCAGCAGGCCCAGCAGCCCCGCCACGCCCAGCAGCCCGTGCAGGTTCGATGCGGATCGCTTGGCCATCAGAGGCTGAACTCCTCGCTGCGTTCGAAGCTGTCGGGCAAGCCGAATGCCTTGAGCCCGCCGACCGACGCGATGGCGTTGCGCACGAAGCGCTCGTCCACCAGATCGCGGGCGGTGTGTTGCGGGTCGAGGCTGGCCAAGAAGCCCTTGTCGCCTTCGATCAGGGTGTCCTTGAGGCGCTTGACCAGTTCCTCGGTGTAGCTGGGGAACGGGTACGGCTGGAAATCGATGCGCTGCTCGTCCCACTGGGCGTGCTGGATCGCGCCGTCGGCCAGGTACTGCTGGCGTTCGCTGGCACTCGGCGCCAGGACCCGGCTCAGCACCTGGGGCGCATGCGGGGTGTAGCGGTTGGCGCCGTCGCGGGACAGCAGACTGGCGGCCTCGGCGCGGTGGTCGCGGGTCCACAGCTGCGCCTTGACGATGGCATTGACCACCTTCTGCGACCATTCGGGGCGGTTATTCAAATCCTGCTCGTGCATGAACACCACGCAGCAGGCGTGGTTGCGCCAGATATCCCCGGTAAAGCGCTGCACCCGGCCGACCTTGAGTTCCTCGGCCAGGGCGTTGAAGGGTTCGGCGACTATGTAGCCGGCGATGCGCTTGCTGGCCAGGGCCGGCGGCATGTCCGACGGCGGCAGCACCAGCAGGTTGACCTCGTTGGCCGCCAGCGGGCTGCTGGCTGGCCGGCTGACCGGGGTCAGGCCGTTGTCGCGCAACAGTTGCTGCACCACCACGTTGTGGATCGAGTACCAGAACGGAATCGCCAGCGCCTGCCCGCCCAGCTGCCGGACCTCGGTGATGCCCGGCGCCACGGTCAGGCCGGAGCCGCCGACGTGGTTCCAGGCCACCACCTTGGCCGGCACCCGGCTGCCATAGCGGGCCCAGACGGTCATCGGTGACAGCAGGTGGATCACATTGACCTGCCCGGAAATGAACGCCTCGATCACCTGCGCCCAACTGCGCAGCAGCACCGGGCGCTCGGAGCGGATGCCCTCGGCCTCGAACAGGCCATTGTTATGGGCCACCAGCAAGGGCGTGGCGTCGGTGATCGGCAGGTAGCCGATGCGCACCGGCGCGTCCGGCTCCGCGGCGGCGCGGGCCTGCAGGCTATTGAGCAACGGTAAGGCGCCGCCGGCGGTGAGCAAGGCGCTGAGTTTGAGGAAGTCGCGACGGCTGTGGGTGAAGTCATCCAGGCACATGGTGTATCTCCGATCATTCGGGCAAGGGGTTGAACCCGGCCATTACCGCCTTTTGCGGCTCATCCGGCTCGTCCGGCTCTTATGTAGGAGCGAAGCTTGCTCGCGAATGACCTCAACGCTGACGGGGTGTCTGGGACCCTGCGCCGCACTGACATTTTTATCGCGAGCAAGCTTCGCTCCTACAGAGACAGAGGTGCGGGCTGAGGCAGCAAGGCTTGGGGTTGTGCAGCGCGGCTCGCCCGCCGAAGGGTTTTGAGAATCTCGATACGCAGGGCGCCCAGTTCTTCCACCAGCTCGGCGCGCGGCTGAGGCAGGTCGATGCGCCACTCGCCGAGGGTCCGCGCCGGGCTGTTACCCAGTAGCAGGATTCGGTCGGAAAGCAGCAGGGCTTCGTCGATGTCGTGGGTGATCAACAGCGCCGCGGTGCGGTGCTCGGCAATCACCTTGAGCAGCAGTTGCTGCATGTCGGCGCGGGTCACTTCGTCCAGCGCGCCGAAGGGTTCGTCGAGCAACAGCACCTGTGGCTGGCGCGCCAGGCAACGGGCCAGCGCGGTGCGCTGGGCCATGCCGCCGGACAGCTGCGCCGGGTAGTGCCCGCGGGCATGCTGCAGGCCGACCTCGGCGATCGCCTGGTCGATCCGCGCCTGGCGCTGCCGGGCGTCCAGCGCCGGCTGGCGAGCGAAGTCGAGGCCGAAGGCGACGTTGTGTTCCAGGTTCAGCCAGGGCAGCAGGCTGGGGTCCTGGAACGCCACGGCCACCCGTGGATGCGGCCCGTCCAGCGTCTGGCCCAGCAGGCTGACGCTACCACTGTGGGGCGCCTGCAAGCCGGCCAGGACCCGCAACAGGCTGGACTTGCCGACGCCGCTGGGACCGAGGATCGACACCACCTCCCCTGGCTGCAAGCGCAAGTCGAAGCCTTCCAGCACCGCTTGCCAGCCTGCTTCACCGGGGTAGCCGAGGCTGATCTGCCGGGCTTCGAGCAAGGCCGCGCTCATGCCGCCGCGTCCCGGGCCTGGCGCTGCAACTCGGCGCGCAACTGCACCAGGCTCGGCGTGACGATCGGCACGAAGGCCGACTCGCGCCAGCGCCGGGCAAAACCGCCGCCATGCTCGCTCAGGTAGGCCTTGCCGCCACTGGCCTGCAACTCCAGCTGCACGGCATTGGCGGCAGCTTCGGCCAGGGCGATGCGCAGCCGGAACAGCGCTGCGGGCTGGGTCAGGAAACGCCCCTCCAGCAAGCCGCGCTTGAGCTCGGCGACGCTCTCCTCCAACTGCTGGCGTTGCTCCTGCAACGGCTCGCGAAGAATCGAACGCCCGCTGTGCAGGTGCGTCTGCACTTCATCCAGCGCGCGCCGCGCCAGGCCGATGGCCATGCCGCATTGCAGGCCGAGAAATGCCGGGCGCACCGCTGGCAGAAAGGCCTTGGCATCCTCGTGCAGCAACCAGTCGTGGCCGACCTCGACCTGTTGCAGTTCCAGCGCCGCGGTGTTGCTCGACTGCAAGCCCATCAGTTGCAGGTCCTCGGAACGTTGCAAGCCGGCCAGGCCCGCGGGGATCGCCAGGATAAAGGGCGCGCCGCCCTGCTCGTGCTCGATGGCCGCGGCCACCACAAAACCGCTTTTGCGCAGATTGGTCACCCAGTGCAGGCGCCCGTTCAGATTCCAACCACCAGCCCGTGGCTGCGCGCGGACTTGCAGGGCCTCGATGCCGGAGAGGAACTTCATGGCGTTCGACAGCCCGGTGGCCCCCGCCAGTTCGCCGCTGAGCAAGTCCGGCAACAGACGTTCGCGCAAGGCCGCGTTGGGGCTGTGCAGCAGGTATTCGATAAAGGCCCGCTGGCCCCAGAACACAAAGGCCGCCGCCAGGGAACGGCTGGCCACCGCGGCCACCGCCTCCACGGCGTCGCCCAGGTCGCCGTCGCTACCGCCCTGCCCGGCCGGAATGCCGATGCGCAGCACCTGCGCCTCGGCCAGCCGCGCCAGCACCTGCTGTGGGTCGCAGTGGCCCAGATCCAGGGCCTGGGCCTCGGCGTCCAGCCATTGACTGAATGCGGGATTGAGCATGTGGTTTTCTCCTTTTTACGCGGCACCGGCCAAACGGCCGTGCCTTGAATCCAGCCGCTGCATCATTGCTGCGGCGCTTGCCAGCGGTACTTGGCCAGTTCCGGGTTCAGCGGCGTGCGGGCGAACACGTTGGCGAAATTGCATAGGGTCGCCAGGCTCACCCCGAGTATCACTTCCAGGGCATTGCCCTCGCTGTAGCCGGCGGCCTTGAACGCCGCGAACGTCGGCTCGCTGACATTGCCGCGGGTGGCGATCACCTCGGCGGCGAAGGCAGCCAATGCCTGCAGTTTTTCCTCCGGCACCGGGCTTTGCTCACGCAACGCGCTGATCACTTCGTCCGGCAGTTTGGCCTTGTTCTGCGCCACCGCAGTGTGCCCGGCCACACAGAAATCGCAACCGTGGGTGGTGGCAGCCACCAGTTGCACCACCTCCCGTTCGGCCAGGCTCAGCTCGGCCTTGCCATTGAGCGCCGATACCGTAACGTAGGTCTCCAGCGCCGCCGGGGCATTGGCCAGGATGCCCAGCAGATTGGGGATGAACCCCGAGTTGTTCTGGGCGTTCTGCAAAAACGGCCGGGCCGCTTCGGGAGCGCTTTGCAGGCTGTGTAGAGTGATGCGCGACATGCGGTGGACTCCTGCTGTGTTGGTGTCCGGCCAGTCTGTTGGTTATAAGAATTCCGATCCATATTCTAAAGTAGCGATTACTTGCTCCTGAGTGTTTCCATTAGATGATTTCGTCCAGCCCACTGGTTGATTGGTTATTAGAAAGCCTCGAACTCGACGCCAGCCTGTTCCATGTCGGCCGCTACTGCGGCGGCTGGCACGCCAGCACCCACGGCCTGGCCCGGGCCAGCTTCCACCTGATCGTGCAGGGCCATTGTTGGCTGCACATCGAGGGCCAGGAGCCGGCCCAGCGCCTGAATGCCGGGGATGCGCTGTTCCTGCTGCGCGACCTGGACTATCGCCTGTCCAGCGCCCAAGCGCATGGCGCCGCCCTTGAACTGCCACGCAGGGCCATGCAGGCGCTCGACGCTCACGCACAAGATCAGGCCGAGGATGGCGTGGGCCTGGTCTGCGGCTTCTTTCATTTCAAGTCCGGGCTGTCGTCGCTGATCATCGACGGCCTGCCGGACTGGATCGTGCTGCGCGCCGGCGACCCGTCCCTGAGTGCGGCGCGGGCCCTGTTCGAGCTGATCCTGCAAGAGTGCCAGCGCACGCCCGCGCCCTCCTCGGCGCTGCTGGAGCGCCTGAGCCATCTGCTGTTCCTCTATGTGTTGCGCCAGCAGGTGGCCGACAACCAAGGCCTCGGCGGGCTGGTGGCGCTGGCCCGGCACCCGGCTTTCGCGGCGCTGCTGGAACAGTTGATCGAACACCCCGAACAACCCTGGCCCCTGGAAAGCATGGCGGCCTGTACCGGGCTGTCGCGCTCGGCCTTCTTCAAGCGCTTCAACGAACTGGCCGGGCAATCCCCGGGCCAGGTCCTGCTGGCGCTGCGCATGCGCCATGCCTGCCAGTTGCTCAAGGCCAACCACACCGTGGAACAGGTCGGCGCGGCAGTGGGTTATCAATCGGTCGCGGCCTTTACCCGCGCCTTCGCCAAGGCCGTGGGCGTGCAGCCGGGGGCTTATCGGCGCCAGCACGAAGGGCGTTGAATGCGCCGGGGCCTGTGACCTGCCCCCGGCAAGGCGTCACTGGCTCAGGGCCTGGGTAAAGGAAGTGTCGACAACAGTCGCGGTGGCCAAGGGCGCCGGCAGCGCCTTGACCTTGAACAGGAAGTCCGCGGTGCTTTGCAGGTCGGCGGCGGCCTGCGGGTCCACCGGGCCGACGCTCATGTGCGCCTGGCGCAGCCAATGGCGCGAGACGTTCGGGTCGAGGTTGGCCTTTTTCGCCCACAGGTCGGCGTACTGGTCGGTGTGGCTGTCGACCCAGGCCCGGGCCAGCTTCAGGCGGCCGAGGAAGTCGGCGATGGCGGCGCGCTTGTTGTCGATGGCCGGGGTCGAGGCGGCGATGGCGCTGAGGCCGGGCATCAGGTTCTTCGCGGTGAGGATCGGCCGCGCGCCGGAGAACAGGATCTGCTGCGAGATATAGGGTTCCCACACCGGGAAGGCGTCGATACTGCCCTGGGGCAAGGCCGCGGCGGCGTCGATCGGCATCAGCTTGATGAACTCGACATGGTCCTCCGGCAGGCCGGCCTGCTCCAGGGCGCGCAGGGTCAGTTGCTGGCTCCAGGCGCCGGGCCAGTAGGCGACTTTCTTGCCCTTGAGGTCGGCGATGGTCTTCACCGGCGAATCCTTGGGCACCAGCAAGGCGATGGTGTCCGGGTTCTGCCGCGAGACGCCGATCAGCTTCACCGGCGCTTGCTTCGCGGCGAGGAACAGAAAGCCCGAATCGCCGAGAAAGCCCAGGTCCAGGGCGCCGGTGTTCAGCGCCTCGGCCAGGGGCGCGGCGGCCTGGAAGTGTTTCCAGTCGACCTGGTAGGGCGCGCCTTCGAGCACTCCCGAGGCCTCCACCGAGGCTCTTACGTTGTAGTAGTTCTGGTCGCCGACCTGCAGCACCAGCGGCTCGGCGGACTGGGCCAGGGGCGCCGCGAACAGGGTACTGAAGAGCAGACGGCGCAAGCGTCGGGAGAGCGTCATGGGAAATTCCTGGATGATTGGAAAAGCGGATTTTCTAGAACATAACGCTCTTAGAATCCGATTTTGAAATTCTGTTAATGCATAAGCTCATAGCAGCTCTGGCATCCGCAAGCGGGGCTGTTGGTGGAGAAACAGCGCGGCAACAGACTGTCGGCCAGGCAACATCGCCAGAGGCTTTTTTCCTGTTGGAACACCTTGAAACCGCCCTTCCCCGGCTATGGCACAGAGCCTGCAATATTCCTTTCCGGCAGGATTTATTCCTGACTTCCGCGACTTTTGAAATAAGGAGCGGAAATAACAACATTGCCCTCTCGCCGCCTTGTCCGGAGCCATCCATGAAACCCGTCTTGCGCTTCCCCCTGGCCCGCGCCAGATACCTGCTCAGCGCCTGCGCCCTTGCACTGTTCCTGAGTTCGAGCCTGCAACCCCTGGCCCAGGCCGCGGAAAGCCCGCCGGCCGAAGTGCACCTGGACTACGCCTATTACTCGCCGGTCAGCCTGGTGCTCAAGCACTTCGGCTTTCTCGAAAAGGCCCTGCCCCAGACCAAGGTCGGCTGGGTCCTCAGCCAGGGCAGCAACCGCTCCCTGGAATACCTCAACAGCGGCGGCGTCGACTTCGCCTCGTCCGCCAGCCTGGCGGCGGTGCTGAGCCGGGCCAACGGCAGCCCGATCAAGTCGGTGTATGTCTACAGCCGCGCCGAATGGACCGCCCTGGTGGTGCGCAAGGATTCGCCGTACCAGACCGTCGCCGACCTCAAGGGCAAGAAGATCGCCGCCACCAAGGGCACCGATCCCTACCTGTTCACCCTGCGCAGCCTGCAACAGGCCGGGCTGAAAAAAGACGATGTGGAACTGGTGCACCTGCAGCACCCCGACGGTCGCACCGCCCTGGAAAAAGGCGACGTCGACGCCTGGGCCGGCCTCGATCCGCATATGGCGGCCAGCGAAGTACAGGCCGGGTCGCGCCTGCTGTACCGCAACACTGCTTTCAACAGCTACGGCGTGCTCAGCGTCACCGAGCAATACGCCAAGGAGCATCCGCAGACCATCGCCAGCGTGCTCGCCGCCTATGAGCAGGCCCGCGAATGGTCGGTCAAGCACCCGGACGAGCTGGCCAGGCTGCTGGCCGATGAATCCGGCCTGCCGCTGGAAGTGGCCCGGCTGCAACTGTCGCGCACCGACCTGGGCAACCCGCGGTTGAGCGCCGAGGATGTGCTGGCCTCCAAGGCCGCCGCGCCGATCCTGGTGTCCGAGGAACTGGTGCGCCGCGGAGTCAACGTGGACCAGGTGATCGACCAGTTGCTCGACACCGGGGTCAAGCAGGCCGTGGCCCGTCAATAACCCACCACCCAGGCGATGACCGAGTCCGCGCCTGGCGCGGATTCGGCGTTGCCGGAGAATCGCCATGAGCAGCGACAGCAACGACCTCTCGACCCGCCTGGCCCTGTCCGCGCCGGGCAAACTCCCAGGCTTCAACCCCGCCCGCTGGCGCCTGCGCCTCAAGGGCCTGGCCCTGCCGGTAGTGATCATCCTGCTGCTGGAAATCGTGGTGCGCATCGGCTGGCTGCCGTCGTACCAGATGCCGGCCCCCAGCGAGATCGCCCTGACCCTCGGCGACCTGGCCGAAGGCGCGTTGTGGAAGCACATCGGCGCCAGCCTGCTGCGGGTGCTGCTGGGCTTTGCCATCGGCGCCGGCCTGGCGCTGGTCTTCGCCGCCTGGGTCGGCCTGAGCCGGGAGGCCGAAGCCTACCTGGAGCCGACCTTCGCCGGCCTGCGTTCGATCCCCAGCCTGGCCTGGGTGCCGTTGCTCCTGCTGTGGCTGGGCATCGACGAAACTTCGAAGGTGGTGCTGATCGCCATCGGCGCCTTCTTCCCGGTGTACCTCAATGGCGTGGCGGCGATTCGCGATATCGACCGCAAGCTGGTGGAGGTCGGCCACATGTACGGTTTCGGCCGACGCCGGCTGGTGCGGCGGATTCTCCTGCCGGCCGCCCTGCCCGGCCTGTTCACTGGCTTGCGCAGCGGCATGAGCCTGGCCTGGATGTTCCTGGTGGCCGCCGAACTGATCGCCGCCACCAAGGGCCTGGGTTATCTGCTCAGCGACGGCCGGGAAACCTCGCGGCCGGACATTGTGCTGGCGGCGATCATCGTCCTCGCGGTGCTGGGCAAGCTCAGCGACGGCATCCTCGCCGGCCTGGAAAAGCGCTTCCTGGCCTGGCGCGACACCTTCAATGGCCAAGGCAGCAACGACTAACGCACAGAGGATCGAGCCATGCCCCAAGCCCTGCTGGACATCCACGTGGAGCGCAAGACTTTCGCCGCCACCACCGTCCTCCACGATATCCACCTGCAACTGCAACCGCGGGAAACCGTGAGCCTGCTGGGCCCCAGCGGCTGCGGCAAAAGCACCCTGCTGCGCATCGTCGCCGGCCTGGAGAAGGACTTTCAGGGGCAACTGCGCAGCCATACCGAGCGCCTGGCCTTTGTCTTCCAGGAACCGCGGCTGATGCCCTGGCTGACGGTGGAACAGAACATCGGCTTTGGCGACGACGAGCATTACGACCGCGCCTGGGTCGCGCAACTGATCGACGAAGTCGGCCTTGCGGGTTTTGCCCAGGCCCTGCCCAAGGCGCTGTCCGGCGGCATGGCGCAGCGGGTGGCGATCGCCCGCGGCCTGTACGCGCGGCCGCAGGTGCTGTTGCTCGACGAGCCCTTCAGCGCGGTGGACGCCTTTACCCGGATGAAACTGCAGGACCTGCTGCTGCAACTGGCCGAGCGTCACGCCATCGCCCTGCTGCTGGTGACCCACGATGTCGACGAGGCGCTGTACCTCAGCGACCGGGTGCTGGTGATGGACAACCGCCCCAGCCGTATTCGCCAGGAACTGGCGGTGCAACTGAGCCACCCGCGGGACCGCCGCGACCCGCTGCTGGCCCGCCTCAAGGCGTTGGCCCTGACCGAATTGCACAAGACCCATGTGATTTGAGCAGGCTTTGCCACGGCCCCGCACTTAAGAACACAAAGGAATTAATAAATAAATAATCAGTATTTATGG